>CALYZE010000116.1 GCA_945607605.1 uncultured Bacteroides sp. | reverse complement strand
GCTGATGCAGATAAGTGCGTAAGTTAGCACACAGATATTACTTTGAAAATAGATTGATAGAATCATGAAACAATTCATAGCTTTTGTCCGAAAGGAATTCTTCCACATCTTCCGCGATCGGCGTACGATGCTGATTCTGCTGGGCATGCCCATTGTGCAGATCATTCTTTTCGGATTTGCCATCACTACGGAGGTGAAGAATGTGCGTGTGGCGGTTCTTGACCCGTCGAACGACGTAGTGACCCGTCACATCATCGACCGTATAGATGCCAGTGAATATTTTTCCATTAGCCGTCGTCTTTACGCTCCGGAAGAGGTTGATTATTTCTTCAAGAGGGGAGAGATTGATATGGCAATTGTTTTCAAGCAGAATTTTTCGGATCAGGTTTATACAGGCGAGGCAGGTGTACAGATTATTTCGGATGCCACCGATCCTAATATGGCTACCATGCAAACCGGATATGCCACAAACATCATTTCCATGGCGGGGCAGGAGATGCTTCCTCCGGGAGTGCAGGCTTCTACAATCGTTCCTCAACTCAAGTTGCTGTATAATCCTCAAATGAAGAGTGTTTATAATTTTGTGCCCGGTGTGATGGGGCTCATCTTGATGTTGATTTGTGCTATGATGACCTCCATTTCCATTGTGCGTGAAAAAGAGACAGGCACCATGGAAATCTTGTTGGTATCTCCGGTAAAGCCTCTGTTTATCATTCTTGCCAAAACAGTGCCGTATTTTGTTTTATCATTTGTCAACCTCATTACCATCTTGCTGCTTTCAGTGTATGTGCTTCATGTACCTGTGGCGGGTAGTCTCTTCTGGCTGGTCATACTTTCACTGCTCTTCATCTTTGCTTCCTTGGCTTTGGGATTGCTTATCTCTACGATTAGCCGGACGCAAGTGGCTGCTATGTTAGTGTCCGGATTGGTGTTGATGATGCCCACCATGCTGCTGTCGGGAATGATCTTCCCGGTTGAAAGTATGCCTACTCCCCTGCAAGCCATTTCGGCTGTACTCCCGGCACGTTGGTACATTCAGGCAGTACGCAAACTGATGATTCAGGGGGTAGATATCTCGCTGGTCCTGACTGAAGTAAGCATACTGGCAGGTATGGCAATTTTGTTGGTTACTGTCAGCTTCAAGAAGTTTAAGAACCGATTGGAATAAAGGATCTTCAATCGTTCCTGGTTCAATCGTAAACAGTGGATTGTCAAATCATTAAATCGTACATAGACTTATGATAAAGTATCTGATAGAAAAAGAGTTCAAGCAGCTTTTCCGCAATGCTTTCATGCCCAAGCTGATTTTTATATTTCCATGTATCATCATGATACTGATGCCTTGGGCTGTCAATCTGGAGATTAAGAATATCAATTTGAATATTGTGGACAATGACCATAGTGCCTTGTCTCGTCGTTTGGTGGATAAGATTGGTGCTTCCACTTATTTTCATCTGACGATGCTTCCTGATACGTATGAGGAGGCTTTATATTCCATCGAAGCCGGTTCGGCAGATGTGATTTTGGAGATTCCCCGTAACTTTGAGAAAGAGTGGATCAATGGAACATCTCCTCGTCTGCTGGTTGCTGCCAATGCCGTGAACGGCACAAAAGGTAGCTTGGGAGGCTCTTATCTTTCTTCCATCATCCGTGATTACACCCACGAATTGCAGTCGGAGGCTCCAATGAAAGCACGAACAGGTAGATCTCTTCCCCGGATGGCTCTCTCTACTCAAAATCTTTATAATCCGACTTTAAATTATAAACTCTTCATGGTGCCGGCTTTGATGGTGATGTTGCTAACCATGATATGTGGTTTTCTTCCGGCGCTCAATGTGGTAGGTGAAAAAGAGGCCGGAACCATTGAGCAAATCAATGTGACACCAGTCAACAAATTTACTTTTATCGTTGCCAAGCTGATCCCTTATTGGCTCATCGGCTTTGTGGTGCTTACCATCTGTTTCATTCTGGCATGGCTGCTTTATGGCATTTTGCCTGCCGGACATTTCCTGACTATCTATGGCTTTACGTTAGTGTTCTTGCCGGTCGTTTCCGGATTCGGGTTGGTCATCTCCAATCACTCGTCTACCTTGCAGCAGGCTATGTTTGTTATGTGGTTCTTTATGCTGGTTCTTATCCTGATGAGCGGGCTTTTCACTCCTATCCACAGCATGCCTGAATGGGCACAATGGATTACTCTGATCAACCCGTTGCGTTATTTTGTGGAGGTGATGCGTACCGTTTACTTGCGTGGCGGCGGATTTGCCGAACAACTCCCTCAATTAGGGGTGTTGCTTGTTTTTGCTTTTATAGCCAATGGGTGGGCAGTGCAAAGTTATAGAAAGAGTAGCTGATTAAACGTTTTTGCTCGTTTTCTATAAAGAAAATGGCAATAGGGGGGAAGAGTCGTAACAATAGATGTAAAGAGGGGTAACAATAGATGTAAAGGGGAATAACAATAGATGTAAAAAAGAGGTAGTGATAGCTGTAAAAAGATGTAGTGATAGCTGTTTTTTTGTATTA
>CALYZE010000115.1 GCA_945607605.1 uncultured Bacteroides sp. | reverse complement strand
AAAGTAGAAATTTTATCTTATGTCAAATCACAGGATAAGCATGTCAGGAAGTATCTGCAACATAGACTGGATATTTTCCGTGTAACGAAAATCATGTTAGATAGTGGTTTCGTAAAACCGGGGGTACAATATGTACAACTTAAATATGTACCCGAAAGGATGCAAAAATATCGTTAAAATATTATTTCCCTATGTTCTTTTTTCTACTGAAACAGGCAATAGTTTGCCATAAGCGTCAAATGATTTGCGGGAAGCCAAAGAAATAGTAATCATCAATGAAAGCATAGAGGCTGTAAACGTGATGACCATAATCATCATCTGATATTTGATGGCTACATTAGGACTGCTCCCTCCTAAAATTTGTCCGATCATTGTACCCGGAAAAGCCACCAATCCCATCACGGAGATATTGGCTATCAGCGGACTGAATGCCTTGATGATGGCTTGACGTATGAAAGGGGCTTGTGCTTCGGCTCTCGTAGCCCCATTGCCGAGAAGATAACGGTATAGTTGTTGTTCTCTTTTCAACCCACTGTAATAAGTATTGAGAGCTATAACATTGCTAGATAACATATTACCCATCAGTATGCCGAATATGGGAATAAAATAGCGCGTATTGAATACATTTTCCAGTTGTAGCACTATTCCAATGAAATACATGCCTACGCATATCACACTGCACAAAAATCCCACGGAGATAGGGATCAACAGAACCCTTCTTTTCAGTCCGGTTCGTGCTAACGCAGTCTGTGAAGCTACAAATACCATCACTATTACCCATAGGAAATTGACCCAAGGGTTGTCCCATAAGAAGAGATATTTTAGATAAAAACCGATAAAGAAAAGCTGTACAATCATTCGTGCTATACCAATAAGAGTAGCACGCAGAAGTCCGGTCTTGAACTTCCAGATGTAGAACAGCGGAATGAATAATAATAAGAGTCCGATGCTTAAACTAAGGTATGATATATCTATTGATCCCAATTTTTATATATTTATTTGATAAAGATGAGTACCAATAACGAAGCTGTCAGAATGCATACTCCCAAAATGATCAATGTCATTCTGGTGCTATACTTCAGTTCCGCCTTTTCTTTCTTTGCCGTTTGTTGTTGTATTTTTTTTAGCTCTTCAACTGTTGTGTTTGAAGGCATACTGCCGTGTCCTTTATGCATTTTGTCTAAACGGCTATTCAAGCGTTCCCGACGAAGGTTACGTAGACTACGGTTTTCCTTGTCTCGCCGTATCATATCAAAAACGAATCCTGCAAAGCTCATGGTATCAAGTTTATAAGGTTATTCCATTCTAATATGTTGATCACATCCGGAGGAAAATGCTTCATCGTGCGAAACAGCCAACACACTACTCCCCTTCTCTGTTTGCTGCCGAAAAAAAGAAAGCACTTTTTCGGTTGAGTTTGAATCCAGAGCAGAAGTAGGCTCATCAACGATAATCAAAGGTTTGCCAATCATGGATGCTACGGCAATCATAATGCGTTGGCGTTGCCCACCGGATACTTCATTGACCCGCTTCTGGTATAATTCTTGTTCCAGCCCCAATTCTTCAAAACAAGCAAACAGCCGAGATTCAGAAAAAGGACTGTTTCGATTGGCCTTTAGTCCAAAAGGTAGCTGTACAACCTCTTTTATCCACTCTAAAGGCAGTGCCAATTCCTGTGGAATCCATGCTATCTGCCTTCTGAAGGCGTCCACACTCCCCTTTTCCAATAAAAGACCGTTTAAGGTGATACTGCCTTTTATTAAGGGAGTGAATCCTAAGATAGCATTGAGTAAGGATGTTTTTCCACATCCGGAAGGACCGGAAATACTTGCTATCTCCCCCCGGTTCAGATGTAGGTTGAATCCCGAAAAAAGTACATTGTTATCATAGGCAATACAGGCATTTTCTATTTGAAGCATGGTGTTTCTTTAATTTATCTTCAGCAAAGATAGATAAAAAAAAATGTATTATCTTTGTCTCACTAATTAATTCCAAAGAGTTATGATACAGAACGAACGCAATTGCCGTCATGAGCATGTACTCCATGTGGCAAGACAAATGATGACTGCTGCACGTACGGCACCCAAAGGCAAGGGTGTGGATATTATTGAGGTAGCGTTGGTTACGGGTGAAGATCTGAAGAAACTAGCGGATCAGATGGTGGCCATGGTCGAAGAGCATGGTATGAAATTTTTTCTTCGGGATGCAGATAATATTTTGCAAGCCGAATGTGTTATTATAATAGGTACGCGCGAACAAGCTCAAGGATTGAACTGTGGACATTGTGGCTTTCCTACTTGTACCGGCCGTACTGAGGGAGTTCCCTGTGCTTTAAATAGTGTCGATGTAGGTATTGCGATCGGTTCGGCTTGCGCCATGGGTGCCGATATGCGTGTAGATACCCGTGTTATGTTCTCGGCTGGATTTGCGGCGCAACGTCTGGATTGGCTGAAAGGTTGCAAGAGTGTTTTTGCCATACCGGTTAGTGCATCCTCCAAAAACCCGTTCTTTGACCGTAAGTCGAAAAGCTGATACTCTTAAGGCCGATGACGTACGCAGATAAGAG
>CALYZE010000114.1 GCA_945607605.1 uncultured Bacteroides sp. | reverse complement strand
TTTCCAGTATTTATCAGACAACACTCCATCCTTTAGTAAAATATTATCATAATTCAACACGAAGTTACTCGAAGTTTTATCTATGATACAACTGCCTTGTAATTCTGTATCAGACTGCTTTATAGTGTTGTCATTATCGCTACATTGCACTAGTTCCTCTCCATATAAGAAAAGAGGGACAAATACAATTACTATAATAAACACTATTTTTTTCATACCATAAGTGGAGTTTACAAAATAGGACTTTGATGACTAAAAGAATAAAAAAAGGAGACTATTTTCATAATCTCCTTTTGCGGTGCGTACGGGACTCGAACCCGTGACCCCATGCGTGACAGGCATGTATTCTAACCAACTGAACTAACGCACCATTTTTTGTCTTCCTCTTGCGAGGCCATCTCTCTCGATTGCGGTTGCAAAGGTAGATATTTATTTCATATTTGCAATAGCTAAGATGAAAAAAAACATCTTTTTTTTAACGTTGGTTGATTATAAGAGATTTATATTACCTTTGTAAAACGAAATAAAAAAGAAAAACATGAAAAACACTCCCATCGAACGAAGGTTCATTGATGAAACCATCGAGAAATTCAATATAGCCGATTTTTCAAAAGCTACGATTCGCGAAGTTAAAGCCATTGCAGCAAATGCAGAAATGACCTCAGGTGTAGAATTTATCAAAATGGAAATGGGTGTACCCGGACTTCCTCCTTCTGCCATTGGCGTGAAAGCTGAGATTGAAGCGTTACAAAATGGCATTGCCAGTCTCTATCCCGATATCAACGGACTGCCGGCATTGAAAGAAGAGGCTTCTCGTTTCATCAAGGCTTTTGTCAATGTGGAGATATCTCCTGAAGGCTGTGTACCTGTGACCGGCTCTATGCAGGGCACTTTCGCTTCTTTTCTCACTTGCAGTCAATGCAACGAAAAGAAGGATACCATTCTCTTTATTGATCCCGGTTTCCCGGTACAAAAGCAACAATTGCTGGTTATGGGGCAAAAGTATGAAACGTTTGATGTGTATGATTACCGGGGTGACAAGCTGAAGGAGAAACTGGAAAGTTATCTCATAAAAGGAAATATCTCAGCCATTGTTTACTCAAAC
Source organism: uncultured Bacteroides sp. (assembly GCA_945607605.1). Taxonomy (GTDB): domain Bacteria; phylum Bacteroidota; class Bacteroidia; order Bacteroidales; family Bacteroidaceae; genus Bacteroides. Next base: position 1,510 of record CALYZE010000114.1, on the reverse strand, counting down.
CCCAATAATCCCAGCTGGATTTGTCTGAAAGAAGAAGAGTTGCGCATCATCGGCGAATTGGCTACCCAGTATGACGTCATTGTACTGGAAGATCTTGCCTACTTTGCTATGGACTTCCGGCAGAATTTAAGCCAACCGTTTCAGTCGCCTTATCAACCTTCTGTAGCCCATTATACCGATCTTTATGTATTGCTTATCTCAGGTTCCAAAGCCTTCAGCTATGCCGGACAACGCATTGGAGTAAGTTGTATTTCGGACAAGCTCTACCATCGTGCCTATCCGGGATTGACACAACGATACGGAGGCGGTACCTTCGGAACTGTATTCATTCACCGAGTGCTTTATGCCCTTTCTTCCGGCACCAGTCACTCTGCACAATATGCACTGGCAGCAATGCTGAAAGCAGCTAATGAAGGAGCATACAACTTCCTCGATGAAGTAAAAATCTATGGGGAACGTGCCCGCCGCTTGAAAGAAATCTTCCTTCGCCATGGCTTCCACCTGGTCTATGACAACGATTTGGGCGAGCCTGTTGCAGATGGCTTTTATTTCACCATCGGCTATCCGGGTATGACGAGCGGACAGCTTGCCAAAGAATTAATGTATTATGGAGTCAGTGCTATTTCATTGGTAACCACCGGTAGCCATCAAGAAGGTTTGCGTGCTTGCACTTCTTTTATTCAAGACCATCAATATGCTCAACTGGATGAACGGATGACGATCTTTGCAGAAAACAATCCGATACAATAAGGGATTAAAAAAAGCTAATTTCCTAAGAAATGCCTACTTAAAACTGAAAAAGTAGAAGATATTATTTGCTTTTCACTAACTTGTTAGTATATTAGTGGCATGCATTATAATACGGACATATTCAAAATAGAAACTAATCATGTAGTTCCTGCACGAGGAAAGGTCTTAATTTCCGAGCCATTCTTATGCGATCAAATGTTCGGCCGTTCCGTAGTTCTTATAGTAGATCACACGCAGGAGGGTACCATGGGGCTAGTACTCAACAAGCCCCTCCCCCTATTATTGAATGATGCCTTGCAAGATTTAAGATACCAAGAGAACATACCTATCTATAAAGGTGGCCCACTCAGTACGGACACCTTGTTCTACCTACACACGTTGGAAGACATCTCCGGTTCTTTGCCTATCTCGAATGGATTTTATCTGAACGGTGATTTTGATGCAGTCAAAAAGTACATCCTTCAGGGGAATCCAATCAAAGGCAAAATCCGTTTCTTTTTGGGGTATTCCGGCTGGGAACATGACTTGTTACACCAAGAGTTGAATGAAAATACCTGGTTGGTAAGCAAAGAAAACATAGATACTCTTATGAACGAAGATGCCGGTGAAGAACTTTGGAAGAACTCACTTGGCAATTTGGGAAGTAAGTATGAAATGTGGTCACGCTTTCCTCAAATACCTACGCTGAATTAAATTCGAATACTCAATTAAATTTTGAAACCCAATGAAGTAGTTCGAACGCTGAATCAGTATTCGCGAA
>CALYZE010000113.1 GCA_945607605.1 uncultured Bacteroides sp. | reverse complement strand
GAGGTTCCTGGCGGATTCGAACCGCCGTACACGGTTTTGCAGACCGCTGACTAAGCCACTCATCCAAGGAACCAGGCTTTCAAGACCTTATTATATCTTGTTTGCGGATGCAAAGGTAGTACATTTTTCGAGACTACCAACTATCCACAACAACTTTTCTTGTTTTTCTTCTGTTCCTTATCACATTCAGTACGCTTCTTATCATACAAATTCTTTAAGTCACAGCCAGTTGCACAAGTGTCGCACGGATTACGATTTTCTTTGGCTCGATTAAAAAAAGAGTAAATACTTATACCAATCCTTACGATGCAAAGCAATAATAATAAACCGACTATCCATTCTTGCCAATTATTCATACAAACAAACCTCCTATCTGATAAACAGCAAAAGACATAAGCCACGCCAATGCTGTAGTGTAACATGCCGCAAACAATGCCCACTTCCAACTGCCCGTCTCTCCTTTAATAGCCGCCAACGTAGCAATACACGGGAAGTAGATTAGTACAAAAATCATATAGCCGAAAGCAACTAAAGGGGTGATCGGAATTCGCTCACCCAGACTTACTATATCTGCCTCAGCATCATCCACATAAAGCACTCCAAGCGTACTTACTACTAATTCCTTGGCACCGACGCCCGAAAGGATACCGATGCCCAGCTTCCAATCGAATCCCAATGGGGCAATAACTGGCTCCATGGCTTTGCCAATCTGACCGATATAGGAATTTTCCTGTTGTTCTGTCACATTATCATAATCATTGTGATTAGGATAATATCCCAGTGCCCATATTACAATAGAAGCAACCATAATGATGCCTCCCATTTTACGCAGATACTGCGCTCCTTTTTCCCAAGTGTGGCGAAAAATAGTTTTCGCAGTCGGCATGCGATAGGGCGGTAACTCCATGACAAACGGAGTATTATCTCCCTTCACCAAGAAACGAGTAAAAAGACGTGCCATCACAACTGCCAACAAGATACCGACACTATAAATGGTTAGTAACACCAAACTAGCATTATTCGGAAAGAATGCACCTACTAACAGCAAATAGATAGGCAGACGGGCACTACATGACATCAGAGGATTGATTAGTATAGTAACCAAACGGCTCTTCCGATTTTCAATCGTACGCGAAGCCATAATGGCCGGCACATTGCAACCAAAGCCCATAATCAACGGAATGAACGATTTACCGTGCAACCCCATCTTATGCATAATTTTATCCATAATGAAAGCAGCACGCGCCATATAACCGGAGTCTTCCATCAGGGAAATAAAGAAATAAAGCAGCAGAATGTTGGGCAGAAAGACAATAACACCTCCCACCCCACCAATGATGCCATCTGCCAGAAGAGCTTTCAGCGGACCTTCACTCATATTGTTATGTATCAAGTTGCCAAGAGCCCCTACCAGCCACTCAATGGCCTGCATGGGATAATCACCCAACACAAAAGTTCCTTCAAACATCAGATACAGAAACAGAAAGAAGATGGGATAACCCCAGACGCGATGTGTTACAATCGAATCAATGATATGGGTTGTGCGAGAAGTGTCTATGTGATTGTCCACATACGTTTCACGCAAAGCACCTGTAATGAAGCCATATTTGGCATCAGTTATCGCTTGCTCACTCTCCTCATTTATCACCGCATGAATCCGTTGTTTTTCTCGGTTGCGGACTTCAATAATATCTTTTCCATTGGGAAGATTCTCCACAATCTTCTCTAGGTCGTTGTCATTCTCTAATAATTTGATGGCCAGAAAGCGTGTAGAATATTTATGACGTATTTCTTCGTTGACACTAATCATACGCTTCACCTCCTCGATACTCCGTTCCAATTCCGGACCATGATTAATATGGATATGTCGATAAAAGCCACGCGGCCGTTCTCCCTCTTCCTTGTGACTGCCAAAACCATGATCGGGTACAAATTCTTTATGCCAGTTGCGCAAATCATTTAGAATATCGGCATGCACTTTCCCTTGTTTATCAAGAAAGTCTCCCCCTTCGTAAAGATTGATAATCAGATGGAACAATTGATCAATACCTTTCCCGGAACGGCTGACCGTAGGAATCATCGGAACACCGAAAAGTTGCCCCAACTGGATGTAATCTAACGTATTGCCGCTGGCCTCCAGTTCATCATAGATGTTAAGTGCAATGACCATACGCACATTCATATCAATCAATTGCGTTGTGAGATAAAGATTACGTTCCAGATTGGAAGAATCTACCACATTGATTATGATATCCGGCGTCTCTTCAATGATATGACGACGGACATAAATTTCTTCAGGAGAATAAGCTGAAAGAGAGTAAGTGCCTGGAAGATCGACAATACGGAAATGATAACCCTGAAAATCAAAGTAACCTTCTTTGGCATCTACTGTCACGCCGCTATAGTTGCCTACGTGCTCATGAGAATTGGAAGCTATATTAAAGAGGGATGTTTTGCCACAATTGGGATTCCCTACCAAAGCCACATTGATGGTACGGCGTTTACCCAAAGCAATGCGCTTCAGTTGATCTTCATTCAGATGAACATCTTCACTTAAACCTTTATGATAATCGGAATTTACATCTTGCTTCTTAGTCTCCTCCATGCTGATAATCTCGATCATTTCGGACTCCTGCCGACGAAGCGAGATTTCATACCCCATAATTTTATATTTGATAGGGTCTTTTAAGGGGGCATTCAGTAAAACCTCTACCGTTTTTCCTTTGATGAAGCCCATTTCCACAATTCGCTTGCGGAAACCACCATGTCCCAGCACTTTTACGATTACACCTTTTTCACCGGTTTTCAATTCGGATAAACGCATAGTCTTCTGCCTTTCTTTTAATTTGGGTACAAAGATAATGT
>CALYZE010000112.1 GCA_945607605.1 uncultured Bacteroides sp. | reverse complement strand
CGGGAGACTTTGCTCTCTGGGTAGCTTCCGACAGCCAATCCGGAGAAGAAGTTCTTTTTAAGGTAATAGATTGAGCTTTTTGAGGTTAAAAAAAAGAGGGAACGACCGTGATGGTTCGTCCCCTCTTACTCATTTACACTTGTTTACTAACCTTCGAAAATGCACTATTTAATTTTTTTATATCCGTACACAGCGCTGCTTCCCAACTCTTCTTCGATGCGGAGCAACTGATTGTATTTAGCCATACGATCTGAACGGCTTAATGAACCGGTCTTGATTTGTCCGCTGTTAGTAGCTACGGCAATGTCGGCAATGGTTGAGTCTTCGGTTTCACCGGAGCGGTGAGAAGTAACGGTGGTATATCCGTGGCGGTGTGCCATTTCAATAGCGTTCAGCGTTTCTGTCAGCGAACCAATTTGGTTAACCTTAATCAGAATAGAGTTCGCACAACCTTTCTCAATACCTACTGCAAGGAAATCTACATTGGTGACGAATAAGTCATCGCCTACCAGCTGACAGCGGTTACCGATACGGTCAGTCAGCTTCTTCCAGCCTTCCCAGTCATTTTCGCTCATACCATCTTCGATGGAGTCGATAGGATATTTGTTAATCAGTTCTTCCAGATAGTCAATTTGTTCATCGGCTGAACGTTTCTTGCCCTTGTCACCTTCAAACTTGGTATAGTCATAAACGCCGTCATGATAAAACTCAGATGAAGCGCAGTCCATAGCGATCTTCACATCCTTTCCCGGTTCGTATCCGGCAGCCTTAATAGCGGCAAGAATGGAGTTCAGAGCATCTTCCGTACCTTCCAGCTCAGGAGCAAAACCACCTTCATCACCTACTGAAGTAGTGAGACCACGGTCTTTCAATACTTTCTTCAAGGCATGGAAAACTTCCGTACCCATACGCAAACCTTCGTGGAAGGAAGTGGCGCCTACGGGACGAATCATAAATTCCTGAAAAGCGATAGGAGCGTCACTGTGTGAACCACCATTGATGATGTTCATCATCGGTACAGGCATCACATATGTATTGGTGCCGCCAATGTAGCGATAGAGAGGCATATCCAAATAAGCAGCAGCAGCCTTGGCTACAGCCAGAGACACACCGAGGATGGCATTTGCACCCAGATTTGATTTCGTCTTGGTTCCGTCCAATGCCAGCATTGTCAGGTCTATTCCCTTTTGATCAAGGGCTGATTTGCCAATCAGTTTCGGAGCAATGATATCATTGATGTTCTTTACGGCTTTCAATACGCCTTTACCACCATAACGGCTCTTGTTGCCGTCACGCAATTCCAATGCTTCGTGTTCTCCGGTTGATGCACCTGAGGGAACAGAAGCACGGCCAATAAAGCCGGATTCCAGCACTACATCTACTTCCACAGTGGGGTTACCTCTTGAATCGAGGATTTCACGTCCGATAATTTTTTCTATTTTCATGTTTTTTGAACTTTTGTTTAAACTACCCTTATAACAAATGATCTTAGTAAATTGTTTAGCGGTTCAATGCGTTGTTTTATTTAAAGATAGCGTTCACAAGTTTACAGATAACGGCCGAATGCACCCCCTGCAAAAACAGCCACGATTCCTACTAAGATGCTTACTGAGGTATATAGAAGGAAGACTCCGTAAAAACCTTGTTTGATCATGATCAGTCCGTCATTGCTGAAAGTGGAGAAGGTGGTGAATCCACCACATAATCCGGTAGTCAGCAACACGCGCACTTCGGTAGATAAGTTGAAGCGGGCAGATAGTGTATAGAATAATCCGATAAGGAAACTGCCGAGAATGTTGATGGTGAATGTGGCCCACGGGAAAGAGTAGGGGACGATCTTTTCGTGTAATGCCATTTGCACACAATAGCGGAGGACACTGCCTGTGCCTCCACCCAGAAATACGTATATCAAGATTTTACTCACGGCTTTGTTATTTGCTTCTTATTCCTAACATCTTTTTTGCTTTCTCTTGACTAGAAATGAAGTCGAGTGCTTCGATGACCTCGTCGTAATTCTCACGGTCGGAAATGTTGGGAGCTAAGATCTTCAATACCTCTAATTTGTCGTCATCAAATCGAAAGATGGACATCATCCGAATGCATTGTTTGCAATTCATCGCTCTGTTGCCGATGCCGTTTCTCAACATTTCCAAGCGGTCGTCTTTGAAAGGTTTGCTTTCTACTTTCGTGTAGAGCGACAGGAAATCTCTTTCGTTCATGCCATTTCCCACGCTAGGGCGTGGGCGGTAGGGTACTTCTCGATTGTTTTCAATGGATGGATAAACCGCTACGGAAGGGTTAGGACTTTTCTCGTAAGAATCCATGAAGACCAGCTTTTCGTCTTCAAAACCAAGTTCAATGATTGTTATGCCGGGAGATTTGGTAAAGAACTTTTCGTACGTCCAACCTTCGGTTTCATGATCAAAGCTACGGTGGATGGGTTGTCCCAAGATAGATACGATTTCCTCTTGAGTCATTCCTTTCTGAATCTTCATCAAGGTACTTTCCTCAAGTCCCAAGATTGAGGCACATCCACTTATACAAATTGCAAGTGTGAATAGTGCGAATGTCATCTTCATTGTTTTCATTGTGTTTATTGCTTTTTAGCCCGGACGAATTGCTTACTTCCCGGCAATGAATAATGCAGGTTTGTTTTTATGATTACAAATATAGACCAGAAAATGTATACAGCATCATGTTTTTCCCTATTTTTAGAAAGGGATTCCCCTGAAAGAAATTGAAAAAAGGTGAGTATGACACTTCCTATGGAGTTTCATTGGAACTTCATTGGAGTGGAATTTATGGAGTTTGTTATGTAATAAATTTTCTAAATTTATTTAAACAGTAATCAATCCCCGTTCCTTGTAGATTCTATGGAGCTAAGATCGTTTTACTAAATTGAGGCAGACGTTTTACTAAATCGTTGCCGATGTTTTACTAAAACGCCGGGGGAGTTTTAGTAAACAGGTAATAGGAGGAGTTTGGAGATAAATATATTTGTCCTCTTTTTTGTATAAAAAGATGGTTTGGGATGGGTTTTTGCCTTGTGGAATATAATATGTTTTTAT
>CALYZE010000111.1 GCA_945607605.1 uncultured Bacteroides sp. | reverse complement strand
ACTCAGCCGTGAATACGAAATTCTGATGCCTGTGTCCAACGGTAGCTATTCTTTTGTAGCATGGGCAGGTGTAAACGATGCGTTTACCACCACTTCCTTTACCAAGGGTGTGACCACCAAGAAGGATCTGATGCTGACACTGAAATTAGCCGAAGGGTTGGCTCCCAACTTGTCCGCTACACGGGTATGGCAAGGTGAGAGCGAAACGGTATTCTTACCCAACCCCGATGAACAGGGTTCGTTCTACGAACATACGGCTATCAATCTAAAAGAAATAACCAACCGGTTGACGGTGAGCGTGGAGATAGACAGCTCTGTCAAAGAGATCACGCCTCGTGATTTGACTATCTCTGTGTCGTCGGCCAATGGCAACATCAACATAGACGGCACAATGCCGATCACCAACCCACTTCTGACTTATCCAACCATCCAGTCTGCATTGACAGACAATTCTGTGACCTGGAACTTTGCTTTGATGGATCTGAAAACCGGTTATCAAAACCGACTGAAGATAGACTATCCGGCCAAGGAACAGACGCTGTTTGATGGCGATCTTATCGGAAGCATCTTGCTGAATACAATAGACTCTAATATCAACCTGGAATGCGAAAATGATTTCGTCGTGAAATTTGTACTGAAAGATTATTGTGAAACTTGTGGTACGCATTTCTCTTGCGAAATTTATGTCAACAACTGGCGTGTGCACAGCTATGAAACGGAGTTAGGAATTTAACTTTTGAAAGAGTCAAATGAAACAGAATATGATCAAACTAAGAGCTATACAACTTCTATTCTTCGGCAGCATTCTTTTGGCATTAGCTGGATGTGAATCGAAAGAGGAGGTCGAAACAGACGCACCTTCTGTTTTTTTGTCAGTCACTCGTGCCGCTCATACCGACGGGAATGAATCCATCAATACCGATGCTACTGACTATGAAGACAGGGTGCATGACATGGCTATGCTGGTTTTTGATGCCTCTACCGGAAAGAAAGTCTCGGAATATTACGATAGGAACATCGCCTTTGATGATAAGTACAATACATTTGTGGTAGAAATGACTCCGGGTACACGCAATTTCTACTTTGTAGCCAATATGCCACTCGATGGGTTGAAGACAATCACCACGGAAGGGGAGATGAAAACCTACATGGATCAGGTGCGTAATCTGGATGCTGATTTGTATCTGGCTGCTACGAAGGACAAAGGTTTTCCTATGTCACGTGTATACCTCAATCAGGTGGTAGCCAAAGGTGGTACGGTGAGTGCTCCGCTTCCTTTCCGCCCGGACGGAGAAGACAAAGTGAAACTGATTCGTACGGCAGCCAAACTGGAAGTGATACTGGACGGAACAAATCTGAATGTAACCAAGTTGTCTTACCATAATGCCAACCGTGAGTTTCGCTTGAGTGCGAACGGTACGGTTCCTTCAACTTTTTATAACGATTTGACCGGAACGGAATTGACTCTTAAAGGTAATACCTACATGGGATATATGCCTGAAGCAATCATCGAAGGGGCAAAGTGGGAAACAACTCCTTACAAGCCTATCAATTACTTTGTGATTGAAATGGGCGGAAAACGTTATGAGATTCCAATCATCTCTAATGAGACTTCTATTACCGACAACTATGTGAGAAAAGCGAAAGGTGAGGTGGCCGAATTTACTCCCGAGTATACGATTTGGCGCAATCACCATTACAAATATAGAATTAAATATTCTCCTGATATAGAAGTCTTCTATGAGGTGGATAATTGGGATGTCATTAAAAAATCCATGTACATGGGCTACGGATATACGGTGGAGGTAGACGGAGACGGAAGTCTGACGTTGACCAATACGGTAGATGATTGCTTGCCTCATCAAGTCAAACTCACAGCGCTGAATGGAGCTTACTTTGGGACAGACTCAACTAAGAAAGAATGGGTATATGGATTCACCGATAGCACAAATGCCGGTTATGATCCTGCTAAACTGAAAGCGGGCTATGTGGAGACGTCCAACGTTAACACAGATGCGGTCGCTGCCGGGACTGCTTATTTGGAGATATCCTACAATGGAACACCAGTCAAAACCTTTATTAAATGATGAAAAAGTATTTATATTTCATAGTATTGCTTTCGGTTGGGGTTTTCACGGCTTGTTCCGATGATTTGCCTGACACGAATGAACAAGAAGGCCGAAAAATAGAATTACTGTTTTCTATACAGGATTTTACCGTGGATAGAACTGCCACGAGGACTACTCGTGCAACGAACCCTGGAAGTTCGGAAGAGCAACAAATTGATAATGTGTATGTATTCTTGTTTGATGCTTCCGGAAGCAACCCAATCCGCTGTTTCGGTACGCCCGATTCTTTTACCGGTGGTGACTGGAATGTTGCAGATGGGAAAGTAACTCTTAACCGTAAGCAGGTGGAAGTGGGAGCAAGACAGGTATATATAGTAGCGAATTATAGAGAGGATATGGTATCAAGTTTGGCAGGTGTTACGAATTTAAGTGACTTACAAGCTATTTTTGAGGAAACTTCTTCTCCTTGGTCAAATCAAATTAGTGCTCCGTTTTTACTGTCGGGCAGTGAAACGCATGACTTCACTACTAACTACCAGTTGAAATCTGTTTCCTTGAAGCGTGCGGTTGCCAAACTGGAATTGCGGTTCAAACTCGGTGCTGAACATCAGAGTGTACCGGTACTTGAAGAGGGAATGCCGGGAAATACCACTTCTGTGGCTCAATATAAATACAAGTATGTCAACTTTGATAAAAGCACCTACCTGTTTAAACCAACATCCAAGCCTGATAATTTGGCCGGTTCGGCTGATTGGGTGGATTGGGAGGCTTCCTCTTATACAGTAGATGCTTCTTCCGAAAAAGTAACAGTTTTAAACCTTACGACCTATCTCAATGAAAGAGATGCTGCCGGAACTGCTGTTGAACTTTCTCTTCCGATAGGAGGAGTGGGCAATCTGCCGCCACCGGAATTTGGTAACGAGACTTATAAATTGCAACTCCCTGCTCAAGTGGAACGCAATCATTGGTATATTTACGATATTGAAATAGAATGAATATGAAATACAAA
>CALYZE010000110.1 GCA_945607605.1 uncultured Bacteroides sp. | reverse complement strand
AATTAAATTTTGAAACCCAATGAAGTAGTTCGAACGCTGAATCAGTATTCGCGAAGACGCTGCAGCAAGACTACGTCTTTGTACTTTCCGCCTACACACCACCATTGCTTCAACCATCCACACTCTTTGAAACCGCAAGTTTTAAAGAGCTGAAGGCTTACTTCATTGTCTGTGGCAACATGTGCAGTAAGCTGTCGCAAGAAAAGGAAGTTGAATACATAATCGCACAAAAGGGTTAAAGCCTCCTTGGCATACCCATTGCCTTGATACTCCTTCCGGATGGCAACGCCAATTTCTCCACGTGAATGCGCGGGAGCAAAGTCGGTAACATCAATCGTTCCTATTACCACTTTATCTTCGCGTCGCTCAATCATCAAACGAAGTTGACGGTCGGCGAACATATCACACTGCGAATTTTCTATATATTGTCTAAGTACAAACTTGGAATAAGGTACGTTGAAATTGGTTACGTCCCAAGTTTGAGGATCGTTTTCCATGGCATACATGATATCAAGATCCTCCGGCTCCATTGCACGGAGCTGTAAGCATTCGCTCACAAAATAAGGTGTATTCATCTTTTTAGTCATTCAATTCAACACTTTTTTATTCTTCCTCTTTATGGATATGCAGCTCCTTACGCAAACGTCCTTCACTGGGGAAACAAAACAACGAAGCTGTGAGGGCTATCAATGCACAAAGTACTCCTTTATTGCTTAACATCATATAATAGGAAAGAAAGCCCGCCAATACCGGTATGGCCAGCAAAGCTAACCTCACTCCGCTCCAAAAGGTGTAAAGGCGAAGCGCCTGTGAAATGGTCACAACATCTATCTTTTTGACCAGTACCCAAGAAAAAAGTTTCAAGGATACAGGAACGCAAGAAGCTACTAATAAAATAGTCAAGGTTTCGGCAAGATAAGTAACGCGTACATCGTCGGCATACATGCCCACCCAAGAGCTGCCGGTTTCTCCTAAAACAACGAGAAAGATTGGGAGCATCCAAAAATAAACGAAAGTAGATAGGGTTTGCTTTGCAGCCTGTTTTATTTGTTTTTCCATTTGTCTATTTAAAATCTGGTGAATAGAAATTTATCGAATTAAAAATGAGTCCAATCGAAGGATATTCATCCTTTATTATACGGTTCCTGTAAACAGAGTACGATTCACAATACTTCTTCCGAGCGTAATTTCATCGGCATATTCCAACTCATCACCCACAGAAATGCCACGGGCTATAACGGATAGTTTCACACCCATTTTTTCGAGTTTACGATAAATATAGAAGTTCGTGGTATCTCCCTCCATGGTAGTACTCAAAGCAAGTATCACCTCCTTGATGTCACCGGAGGAGGCACGCTGCACCAGACTCTCTATCTGCAAATCGCCGGGCCCTATCCCATCCATCGGAGAAATGACTCCTCCCAACACATGATACAACCCACGAAACTGTTGGGTAGCTTCCACCGCCATCACATCACGAATATTTTCCACCACACAAACAACGGAAGCATCACGCTGCGGGTTGGAACAAATGCGGCACGTCTCCGTATCAGAGATATTATGACACACCTTGCAGTACTTTACTTCCTTTTTCAAGGTAATGATGGCGTTTCCGAAAGCCTCCACCATCGATGTGTCTTGACGTAGCAGATGAAGCACTAACCTCATGGCTGTTTTACGTCCCACACCGGGTAACTTGGCGAACTCGCTGACCGCCTTCTCCAATAATATCGAGGGATATTGTTCGTTCATATTCAAATTTTCCTATTGCGGGCAAAGATAGTGCAAACCAAAGAGAGAAGAAAATGAACCTGTTTATTTTTTATGCCCGGAGCAGCCTTACTTATTTTAATGAGAAGGAGAAATCTGTATGAAGAACGAGTAGTTTTGAAATAAATATTACCTTTGCATCAACAAAGAAAGATTATTTTCTTCGTTGACTGTATAAAACAAACTTTTAATTTGACAAAAAAGATGGAAATATCAAACGCTGAATTCGTCATCAGTAACACAGACGTAGAGAAATGCCCCGCAGGCACATTTCCCGAATACGCTTTTATCGGACGTTCAAACGTAGGAAAATCCAGCCTCATCAATATGTTGACCGGACGCAAAGGACTTGCTATGACTTCCTCCACACCGGGAAAAACCATGCTCATCAATCACTTCCTCATTAATAAGAATTGGCATCTTGTAGACCTCCCCGGCTATGGTTATGCCAGACGAGGGTTTAAAGGACAGGAGCAAATTCAACGCATCATTGAGAGTTACATCCTTGAGCGTCAACAGATGACCAATCTGTTTGTGCTTATTGACAGCCGATTGGAACCGCAAACCATTGACCTTGAGTTTATAGACTGGTTGGGTGAACACGACATTCCTTTTGCCATCATCTTTACCAAATCGGATAAGCTGAAAGGTGGCAGACTGAATACCAATATCAATCAGTACCTCAAGAAACTGCACGAACAATGGGAAGAGCTTCCCCCCTATTTTGTAACCTCTTCCGAAAACCGTATGGGACGTGAGGAATTATTAAATTACATCGAGATAATCAACAAAGAATTGAACAGTAAATAAACTAATTATCAAACAATGAGAAAATTTATTTTTTGGCAGCTATTCACCGCTGCCTTGTTTATGACAACCTATACTCAGGCACAATCTTTGAAAGACTTGTTCAACAAAGAAAAAATTGAGAAAACAGTGAATGCCTTAACCGGAAAGAATACCGCTGAAATGACAGGTTCTTGGAACTTTACAGGCTCTGCCATTGAGCTTAAGTCTGATAATCTGTTGCAAAAGGCTGGAGGAACAGTTGCCGCAACTGCTGCAGAGAAGAAACTGGACGAACAACTGGCAAAGGCTGGCATCAAAGCCGGTCAAATGACATTTACCTTCAATGCCGACAGTACTTTCAGTGCAAAGGTGGGAAAAAGAAACATGAAGGGAAATTACTCCTACGATGAATCTACCCAGAAAGTGAATCTTGCTTTTTCAAGACTGTTAGGGATGAATGCAAAAATAAATTGCACTTCCACCCACATGGATTTATTATTTGAATCAGATAAGTTGTTGAAGTTAATCACTTTCCTTTCCAGCAAGAGCAGTAGTACGGCTTTGAAAACGATTGGTTCCTTGGCCGACACCTACGATGGGATGCTGGTTGGATTTTCATTGCAAAAACAAGAATAAATAAAGAAGATAAATAAAACAAAGAAGCCCCGCAGGCATAACCTGTGGGGCTTCTTTGTTTTAAATTGAAAGGAAAAAAGAGAGCGGAAAACGAGACTCGAACTCGCGACCCTAACCTTGGCAAGGTTATGCTCTACCAACTGAGCTATTTCCGCAAATGATGACACTCTTTTCGTAAAGAGTAAGTGCCCAGAACAGGACTCGAACCTGCATGCCTCTCGACACACGCACCTGAAACGTGCGCGTCTACCAATTCCGCCACCTGGGCAATACGCCATCGTATTTCATACATGAAGAGAGCGGAAAACGAGACTCGAACTCGCGACCCTAACCTTGGCAAGGTTATGCTC
>CALYZE010000109.1 GCA_945607605.1 uncultured Bacteroides sp. | reverse complement strand
TTTATGCATCAATATTTGCATACGTTGCATTTGCTTCAATGAAATCACGACGGGGAGCTACTTCTTCACCCATCAACATAGAAAATACATAATCTGCTCCGGCAGCACTTTCCAGATGTACTTGTTTCAACATACGGTTTTCCGGATTCATGGTCGTTTCCCATAACTGTTCCGGGTTCATTTCACCCAAACCTTTGTAACGTTGCGTATGAATGGCATTTTCAGAACCGCTACCGTAAGTGTCGATGAATTTTTGACGCTGTTGTTCAGTCCAGCAATACTCTTTCACTTTACCCTTTGAACAGAGGTAAAGCGGCGGGGTGGCGATATACAAGTAGCCATTCTGGATTACTTGCGGGAAGTAACGGTAGAAGAGCGTCATGATCAGCGTGTCGATGTGAGAACCATCGACGTCGGCATCGGTCATAATGATTACCTTCTTATAGCGTAACTTGTCAATATTAGCTTCCTTGCTATCTTCGCTATCCACACCGAAGCGGATTCCTAAGGCTTGGATGATGTTGTTTACCTCATCACTCTCGAAAGCCTTGTGCCACATGGCTTTTTCTACATTCAGAATTTTACCACGCAAAGGCAGAATGGCTTGGAAAGCACGATTACGGCCTTGTTTAGCGGAACCTCCTGCCGAATCACCCTCGACAAGGAACAATTCGCATGCTTCCGGATCTTTGCTGGAACAGTCTGCCAGCTTACCCGGCATCCCACCACCAGACATCGGTGATTTGCGTTGTACAGATTCACGTGCTTTGCGTGCGGCAATACGAGCTGCAGCAGCAAGAATCACCTTTTCAACAATGAATTTGGCTTCTTTAGGATGTTCTTCCAAGTAATAAGTCAGAGCTTCACCTACTGCTTGATTAACAGCTCCGCTCACTTCACTGTTACCCAGTTTCGTTTTGGTTTGTCCTTCAAACTGTGGTTCTGATACTTTAACGGAGATTACGGCTATCAAGCCTTCACGGAAGTCCTCACCAGAGATTTCTACCTTAGCTTTTTCCAGTTGTTTGGCGCAAGTCTCTTCGCCGTATTTCTTCAATACACGCGTCAAAGCAGCACGGAAACCACCTTCGTGCGTACCGCCTTCTCTGGTATTGATGTTGTTGACATAAGAGTGCAGGTTTTCACGGTAACCGGTGTTGTACATAATGGCACACTCAATGGGCACCCCGGCTTTTTCTGTATTCAGATAAATCACGTCATCGAAAAGCGGAGTATTGTTACTGTTTAAGTAGCGTACAAACTCCTTTACGCCCTCTTCTGAGTGGAATTTCTCTATTCGTGGGTTGCCTTCCTCATCCTTGGTGCGGAGGTCGGTCAAGGTGATGGTAATACCTTTGTTCAGATAGGCAAGCTCGCGCAAGCGTGTCTGAAGAGTGGAATATCGGTATTCAGTGACAGTAAAAATACTGTCGTCCGGCCAGAAGGTCTGTTTGGTACCTGAGAAACCAAGTTCACACGTTCCTATTTCCTTCACAGCATATAAAGGCTTACCGTATTCAAATTCTTGCTGATAGACCTTGCCATTGCGGAATACCTGAGTGGTCATGTGTTTGGAGAGTGCGTTTACGCAGGACACACCAACACCGTGCAAACCACCGGATACTTTGTAAGATCCTTTATCGAACTTACCACCGGCATGCAATACAGTCATCACAACTTCCAGTGCAGATCTTTGTTCTTTTTCATGAAAATCGACAGGAATACCACGACCGTTGTCCTGTACAGAGACGGAGTTGTCTTCATTGATGAAGACCTCGATGTGGTCGCAATAGCCGGCCATTGCTTCGTCGATGGAGTTATCCACTACTTCATACACCAAATGGTGCAGACCGTTCTCACTAATGTCTCCGATGTACATGGCGGGACGTTTACGTACGGCCTCTAAACCCTCCAATACCTGGATGTTACTGGCCGAGTAATTGTTTTCGCCGTTTATCTTTTCTTCTTCAGTCATAATCTATTTTCCTTATTGTAATAACATAGCAAAAGTAGTGAAAATTCTTGAGATTTCACGTCAAACAAATGGATTAATTTGGGTAGTTTACAGCTTTTTAGCACCCTAAGGTGATAGGGATAAAAAGGGAAGGTGTAGTAGGGATACACGGAAAAGGCCGAACTAAAAAGTTCAGCCTCTTATATCTTTTGTGTGTTAAATCAACTTAAGCGAGCTTGTTGATATAGATTGCTAACTTAGACTTCAAGTTGCTAGCTTTGTTCTTGTGGATAACGTTTGTCTTAGCCAATTTATCCAACATTTTTGTAATGCTCGGATACATAGCTGTTGCGGCAGCCTTATCTGTAGTAGAACGAAGTTTACGAACAGCATTTCTCATGGTTTTGCCATAATATCTGTTGTGAAGTCTTCTTCTTTCTTCTTGTCTGATTCTCTTCAGTGATGATTTGTGATTTGCCATCTCGACTAATCTTTTTTTAATTCGTTTATCTTTTTATTTGTAGCCCGTGGGGGAGTCGAACCCCCCTTTCAAGAATGAAAATCTTGCGTCCTAACCGATAGACGAACGGGCCATCCTTTGTTGAGCGTTTCCGCTCTTGCAAGAGCTTTTATTTCTCTTTTGCGGTTGCAAAGGTAGAAAGTATTTTTAAACTACCAAAACATTATAGAATAATTTTTCAGATGTTTCTTTGTACCTCTTGTGTGAATGCAATATTACGAGTTGATTATCAGTAAAATATATCCATTTGTTTTTTACTTTTCTACTTTCATTTTTTTTATTCTTTTTCTTTCTCCATGCTTCTCTCGGGCTTTTTTCGTAGCTTTGTTATCAGATTGAAATTCTAAAAAAAACGGGAATGTTACAGAAAACATTGGGAATTGTGCTGCATACCTTGAAATATAGGGATACCTCTATGATTGTGGACATCTATACGGAGGTGGCCGGAAGAGCTTCTTTTATGGTTTCCGTGCCCCGCTCGCGCAAAGCTGCCCTGAAATCGGTGCTTTTTCAGCCGTTGGCTTTAATAGAATTGGAAGCTGATTTCCGTTCCAAGGCAACTATCTTTAAAATAAAAGAGGCCAAATCGTTCTATCCTTTCTCCACACTTCCTTATGATCCTTATAAATCGGCTATTGCTTTATTCTTGTCGGAATTCTTGTATCGTGGGGTACGTGAGGAGACGGAAAACCGACCTTTGTTTGCCTATTTACGACATTCCATTATCTGGTTGGACGAGTGCGAAACGGGTTTTGCTAATTTTCATCTGGTTTTTTTGATGCGTCTTTCTCGCTTTCTTGGATTGTATCCTAACTTGGAAGATTACCATGATGGGGATTATTTTGATCTGCAAAATGCGTGTTTTACTCCGTTGCGCCCGCAACTCCATTCTTTTTATATTGCTCCCGAAGAGGCTTCCCGCCTGACGCAGTTGATGCGTATGAATTATGATACGATGCATCTCTTTGCAATGAGCCGGGGGGAGCGTACCCGTTGTCTTGCGATCATGAATGAGTACTACCGGTTGCATTTGCCTGATTTTCCTATTTTGAAGTCACTTGAAGTGCTAAAGGAACTATTTGATTGAAGGCGGGTGATGGAGCGAAAACGATCGTGTATAAGAACTTATTTTGCTTCGATGAAAAGAGAGTTTGACTTTCATTAGAGGGAAGCCTGTGTTTCATTAGGAGAAA
>CALYZE010000108.1 GCA_945607605.1 uncultured Bacteroides sp. | reverse complement strand
GACAGTTCCTTTCAAACCTGTTTCTACGCCGGAATCAGTTATTATGCCCTCGAAGACTTCTATCCTGCACACGACTTGCTCGACAGAGCTCTTAAAGATGACCATACGAACATCAACGTCCTTTATTACTTGGGCCGCGCCTGCTCCAAGACATCATGGAAAGAGGATGGAGTAACCTATCTGGAGACTGCCGTAAACCTCGCCATGCCCAGCGACAGTGTCATGTCCCGCCTATATGTGGGGCTTGCGGACTGCTACAAGATGGCATTTCAATACACCGACCAGGCAAATACTCTTCTGACACAATATGAAAAATATGACCGGCAGAAACACAGACTGCTCTACGACGCAGCCTTCATTTATTATTACTATCTGAAAGATGAGTCAAAAGCAGAACAATACCTGATGGCATACCTGAAAACCCGTCCCAAAGAAAACAAAAAGCAGGAAGTGGACGAAGACGGTGTTCCTATCATTGGAGAAGACAACAGATATAATGCGGCTGAAGCATGGCTGAAGGATCTCAGAAAAAGAAGAAAAGAAGAAAGTTTTTTCAAAGGAAAGGTAGAAGAAGAGAAAAAAGAATGATCTATTTGGGTACAGAAAACGTTTGCATAATATAATAAGGTAAAGTTAGTAGCGGAACGCTTGTTTCTCCACTAATTGTTTTAAATTAGCGATTTGTATATAACGAAAAGCTAATAACATGAAAAAAGTTTTCTTTATTCTGGGAGCAATTCTACTCTCACTTAGTACTTATGCAGCTATGAATGTAGACAAAATCGATCCTCCGTTCTGGTATGCCGGAATGCAAAACCCTGAACTCCAGCTAATGGTATATGGTGAAGGCATTGGTAATACAACGGTATCAGTCAACTATCCCGGTGTCTCATTAAGCAGTACAGTCAAACTGGAAAGTAACAACTATCTGCTGGTTTATCTGACATTGGATAAAGACGTGAAACCAGGTAAAATGACACTCACCTTCACAGAAGGGAAAAAGAAGTTCGCCAAGGAGTATGAGCTGAAAGCCCGCGCCAAGAAGGGTTGCGAGCACAAAGGTTTTGATGCCTCCGATGCACTCTATCTTCTGATGCCCGATCGCTTTGCCAACGGTAATCCGGACAATGACCAGATTGCAGGAATGGCTGAATACAAAGTGGATCGTAATGACCCTAATGCCCGTCATGGCGGTGACCTTGCCGGCATTGAGCAACATCTCGATTACTTCTCCGACCTTGGCGTCACAGCTCTATGGTTTACTCCGGTATTAGAGAACAACATGACCGGCGGCTCTTATCACGGTTATGCTACTACCGATTACTACAAGGTAGACTCACGCTTCGGTACAAACGAAGAATACAAACAGTTGATTGAGAAATCTCATGCACGTGGCATTAAAATTGTGATGGATATGATTTTTAACCATTGTGGTGTAGAACATGCATGGATTAAAGACATGCCTTCTAAAGACTGGTTTAACAATCCCGATCATGAGAGAAACTTTGTACAAACGTCCTTCAAGCTCACTCCACACGTCGACCCTTATACCTCTCAATACGACTTCGACCAAATGAACGATGGTTGGTTTGTAACTGCCATGCCTGACCTTAATCAGAAAAACCCGCATGTTTGCCGTTATCTGGTGCAAAATAGTTTCTGGTGGATTGAGTATGCCAGTATTGATGGCATTCGCATGGACACCTATCCCTACGCTGATTATGATGCCATGAGCAACTGGATGAAAGAACTCAATGAAGAATATCCCAACTATAACACTGTAGGCGAAACGTGGGTAGTAGAACCCGCCTATACAGCTTGGTGGCAAATGGATTCCAAACTCTCGGCTCCAAGGAACAGTTATCTGAAGACGGTGATGGACTTCAGTTTCTTTGATAAAATCAATACTGCCAAAAATGAACAAACGGAAACTTGGTTTAAAGGTTTAGACCGCGTATATAATAGCTTTGTCTATGATTTCCTTTATCCCAACCCCGCCTCTGTTCTGGCTTTCATCGAAAACCATGATACCGACCGCTTTTTAGGAGAAGGCGACAATCTGCTGATGCTGAAACAAGCCTCTACTCTATTGCTCACTACTCGTCGTATTCCACAGTTATATTATGGAACAGAGATTATGATGAACGGTGTAAAAAGCGCGAGTGATGGTTATGTACGTAAAGACTTCCCCGGCGGATGGAGCAGTGATTCAGAAACAGCTCTTACAGCCGAAGGACGCAGTCAAATTCAAAACGATTGCCACAGCTTCTACAAAACTATATTGAACTGGAGAAAAGGGAATGATGTGATTGCCAAAGGTACTATGACGCAATTCATGGTACAGAATGGCGTGTATGCTTATGCCCGCCAATATGAAGGCAAGACTGTATTTGTAATGCTGAACGGTACAGATGCAGAGACGGCAGTACCTTTAAAATTTTACAAAGAAATATTGAAAAACAACACTCAGGGAAAAGACATCCTTAGTGGAAAGACCATTGCATTTGAAGATGAACTGAAAATGAGTCCTCGAGAGTCTTTGGTAATCGAGTTATAAGGCATTAAGTCCTAATGAACCATAACACTGCTAACCAAAAGAAGGCTGCTCAAATTGAGCAGCCTTCCTGTTTTTGGGAGAATCAGTAAATTATTAAGCTAATTTATTATCTGAACCAAGCACGCTAACAATTTTGTGCTTGTACAGTTTCTCCATGTTATCACGAGCAGGGCCCAAGTATTTACGTGGGTCAAACTCTTCCGGTTTCTCAGCAAATGTTTTGCGAATTGCAGCAGTCATAGCCAAGCGAGAGTCTGAGTCAATGTTAATCTTACAAACAGCAGACTTAGCAGCCTCACGCAACCATTCTTCAGGAATACCGATAGCAGCTTTCAAGTTGCCACCATATTTGTTGATAGTCTCAACTTCTTCTTCAGGAACTGAAGATGAACCGTGAAGTACAATAGGGAATCCCGGAAGTTTCTCCATTACTGCATCCAATACTTCGAATGCCAAAGGAGGAGGAACCATACGTCCGGTAGCTGGGTCAACATGACATTGATCTGGAGTGAACTTGTAAGCACCGTGAGAAGTACCAATGGAGATAGCTAAAGAATCGCAACCTGTGCGAGTAGCAAAATCAATTACTTCTTCGGGGTCAGTATACGTATGATGTTCAGCAGAAACTTCATCTTCAACACCAGCCAATACACCCAGTTCACCTTCTACAGTTACACCGTGTTCGTGAGCATATTCTACTACTTTCTTAGTCAAAGCAACATTTTCTTCATATGGAAGGTGAGAACCGTCGATCATCACTGAAGAGAAACCTGAATCAATACAAGATTTGCAAGTTTCAAAAGTATCTCCATGGTCGAGATGAAGAACGATTTCCGGATGAGCACATCCTAATTCTTTAGCATATTCTACAGCACCCTGAGCCATGTAACGCAACAAAGTAGCGTTAGCATACTGACGAGCACCTTTAGAAACCTGAAGAATCACAGGAGATTTAGTTTCAACAGCAGCCTTAATGATAGCCTGCATCTGTTCCATATTGTTGAAGTTGAATGCCGGGATGGCATATCCACCTTTGATGGCCTTAGCAAACATTTCTTTCGTGTTTACCAATCCTAAATCTTTGTAATTTACCATTTTGTTTAAAAGTTTATTGTTAGTGAATTAAAATTCTATGCAAAAGTAAGCATTATCCTTTAAAGTTATAGGCTCGACAGCACTAAAATATTTGACTTACTCCCTGAAATACATTCTATTTTATAGCTATTCGCTTCCTTTAACTAAAGATTGTCATCTCTATATTACAAAGAAACGTTTAAAAGGAAGAATTGTTTTACACAGATAAGTGCATCGG
>CALYZE010000107.1 GCA_945607605.1 uncultured Bacteroides sp. | reverse complement strand
TTAGTAAAACGATCTTAGCTCCATAGAATCTACAAGGAACGGATATTGATTACTGCTTAAATAAATTTAGAAATTTTCGTACATAATGAACTGTATAAAACAGCTTAGAATGAACAGTAAACGATTGTAGCCAACTAACAATAAAAGGATTTACAGCATTTATGAGTCTAACCTGTCATGTCAGTATGCAATAATACGGCTTTTGGTTTATGCGAAAGATAAAATCAGCTATCTTTGCAAAAATGTAATTTTATTAAATATGAAAATTCTCTGGATAGACCTAAATAGCTCTTATGCGCATTCTTCATTAGCATTTCCTGCATTGCACGCACAGCTCCTCAATGACAACTCCATAGAATGGGAAATTGTATCGACCACCATCAATGAAAATATAGGAATGATTGTAGACGAAATCTATCAGCATCATCCTGACATTTTAGCTGCCACTACTTGGCTGTTCAATCATGAGCAATTACTGCATATTACGGCAAGATTGAAAAAGCTACTCCCTGAATGTCGTATTATTTTAGGTGGTCCCGAGTTTCTTGGAGATAATGAAGAATTTCTCCGCAGAAACGATTTCATCAGTTGCGTTTTCAGAGGAGAAGGAGAAGAAGCTTTTCCGCAATGGTTGGCTTGTTGGAATCAGCCGGAGCAATGGCTAAATATACCCGGTCTATGCTACCTCTCTCCTCAAAAACAATACATGGATAATGGAATAGCGCGAGTGATTCATTTTTCCAATCTTATGGCTCCTGAAAAAAGTCGTTTTTTCAACTGGTCAAAACCTTTCGTACAATTGGAAACTACGAGAGGTTGCTTCAACACTTGTGCTTTTTGTGTCAGTGGAGGTGAAAAACCAATACGCACCTTATCAATCAGTAGTATTCGAGAAAGGCTCCAAGTGATTCATCAACACGGTATAAAAAATGTCCGAGTTCTTGATAGAACATTCAATTACAATCCAAGTAGAGCAAAAGAATTACTACAACTTTTTTTAGAGTTTTCACCAGACCTACGTTTCCACTTAGAAATTCATCCGGCTCTACTATCTCCCGAACTTAAGAAAGAGCTGCAATTATTGCCAACCGGACTACTGCATCTTGAAGCCGGCATTCAAAGTTTGCGTGAGCCAGTCCTTCAGAAAAGCAAACGAATAGGTCAGCTGGACGATGCTCTTGAGGGATTAAAATTTCTGTGTTCGCTATCCAATATGGAAACCCATGCTGATCTCATTGCAGGATTGCCGTTGTACAAGCTAACAGAGATATTTGAAGATGTACGTACTTTAGCTGAATATAATGCCGGAGAAATACAGCTGGAATTATTGAAACTACTGCCAGGCACAGAAATGCGTAGAAATGCGGAAGAATTAGGTATACAATACTCTCCCTTTCCACCTTATGAAGTTCTGCAAACTCGCGAAATCAGTGTCAGTGAATTGCAAACTGCTCGTCAGCTTTCTCGTTTGTTGGATGGATTTTATAATGCACCTGCTTGGAAAAACATTACTCGTGAACTCATAGTTAACAACCATCACTTTCTTCACCATTTTCTGGAACATCTTCTACAAAGTAATCTGATCGACCAACCTATGAGTCTGGAGAAACGTGGTATCATTCTTTATGATTTTTGTAAAAAGAACTATCCAACCTATCAAACAGCAATTAGCATAGCTTGGATAGAAGCCGGTATGTCTTTAAAAAAAGTGCCTGCAGAGAAAGTAAAGACCAAACGTCAAAGTCCACCTGCCCATTGGGAGGTAATCTATGGAGAATACAAAGAAGAGCTCCGCCTTTGCTTTTTGCCACTCAGCGAAAATATGGAGCAAGGTTATTGGTTTGGCTTTGAGTCGGAAATTCAAAAAACAGAACCTACTTTCAAAGCGAAAGGAGGAGTAGTGAACTAAAAACAGTCGATTCATCTCGAACCGACTGCCTCTTATTATCACCTAAGTATGAAGAAACCTAAATCTTCACATTGTTCTCAAATAGAACCCATTTTGTTTTATTCCTGAGTAGAATCCCACCAAACATTGAGAGTCCATACATCATCTGCTTTATTCCATAAATCCAAGGAGGTATTAGCACCCGGAACCTCACTACCAATGGCTTGCAGATTCTTAGAATTATAATTCAATTCGTGCGAACATTGCCGCCAACGACGGAACTGTTTACCACTAGGAATTCCTTTTTGAGCTTCTGCACTAACTGAATAATAGGCTGGTATATCCCATCCCAAGAAAATTTCCGGATCAAAATCATAGCGACGCATATCATTCCAAACTTCCATGGAAAAGTGCATTGCAATACGTTTTTGAGTCATAATTTTACCCAAAGTTAAATCGTTGGCTGCACCAATACCAGCTGTCAAGTAGCTGTCAATATCACTCTGTTTCATCGGAGCAAAAGAGGGACAATCAAGCAAGGACGCATCTTCAGAACACCATACCTTCAACTTATCATTCATACAATCTATACTTGCCTTGACCCCTTCTTTGTAAGCTGTATATGCTCCGCTCTTATCACCTTGATTGAAGAGTACCTCAGCCTTAATAAAACAAACTTCAGCATAGGTGCCAATATAGGTTGGCGAAGACACGCGAGTATAGAAAGAACCGGATTCCTTAGAAGAGTCTGTTCCATCCCTGCGGTATAACAAATCTACATTGGCCGCATATCCCTTGCTACTACTTGTACATTCCACATAGATAGTATCCCCTTTACGGGTATCGGAAGTAGAATAAATCCACCAGAAATTACCCGTCTTTATGCCTTCTTTTTCTGCACTAGCATTAGCGCCAAAGTTAGATCTCAACGGACCACCAATCAGATTGGGAGCGTTATTAGATATCATATCTACGCCCATAGAACGCCTCCAATTGCCTTCAAATTTTAAGGTAGTAGGTGAATTAGCAGATTTTTTAGACCATGCCCAAGGTATTATTTTGTCTGCACGTGGATCTTCTATACCATAGCCAGCAAAATTTGTTAAATTATCATACAGCATTTTAGTTGGCATATAACCGGCATTCATACCACACACTGAATAAAGCGGAGAATAGTCCACCGGTTCATCCCATCCTAATACATCATGGGTACTACCATTAGCATCCGTATGATTTACAATTGTATTATCATCATTACTTTGTTGCGCTTTTGCCAAAGAGGCTAATATTTCTGCAGCATCATATTTACCTTCCAAATAGTTTCCAGGTGCTTTTTTGGATAGCTTAACGCAATAGCGTGCTTTCAGTAAATATGCTAATTTCAGCCATTTACCCGCATCTCCACCATTCCAAAAATCACCCTCTGCCAACGTAGGAAGAGTCACATCCTGTGTCTTTTGTAAAAGCTCGATACCTTCGTTTAATTCATTTAAACAACCCAAGTAGATTGTTTTACCATTATCATACATGGGAGTTGCATTGGGACCAACAGCATCTGTGTAGGGCATTTCACCATAAAGATCAGTCATCAGCATAAAGCCATAGGCACGAATAACTTTTGCTACGCCTGCATAATGCCACGCACCGGCTGCATAAGCTTTGTCATACATATCATTTATATTGCTGGCAGCACCAACAAACCACCATTGGTAAGAAGTAGTCACTGCACCAACCTGCGGACTCCAGAAAGACATACTCCAATAAGTACCACCATTATAATATCTCGTCCAGTCTCCCATAGACATGGTTGAACGCCAAGCAGCAAATTGGGTACCGCCATTGGTATAGAATTCAATATGAGCCAAACGAGTTTGATAAGTTGCACTCACTGATGATGGATTTTCCGGATCAACATTAACATCCAACCAATCACTACAAGAGCCAAGAGATAATATCAGCAAGCTCGCGCCACATACTATTAATGTTTTTATAGATTTCAT
>CALYZE010000106.1 GCA_945607605.1 uncultured Bacteroides sp. | reverse complement strand
GATTATTCAAGCCGCGTGCTCTCGCTCGAAGAAGTAGGCAAGGAATAAACGAATATCATCCGGTATGAACGCAGATAAGTGCGTAAGCTGATGCAGATAACTGCGTTGGCTTACGCACTTATCTGCGTTGCCTGATGCAGCTATCTGCATGAGTCGGCACAGGTACAAGTATTTTTTGTACCTGTGTGACCGTTTTGTTTGAAGTACGCTATCATGATAAATAAATATGAAGAACGCCTGGGAACTGAGCGCATGTTACCGTTGGTTTTCAAAATGGCACTCCCTGCAGTAGCTGCACAATTTGTAAATTTGCTTTATAGCATTGTCGATCGTATCTATATCGGACACATACCCGACATTGGAACCGATGCTTTGGCAGGCGTGGGAGTGACGATCTCTCTCGTTGTACTCATCTCTTCTTTCTCGGCCATCGTAGGAGGGGGAGGAGCGCCTTTGGTTGCCATTGCTCTTGGACAAGGCAATCGCGAACGGGCCGGACAGATTTTGGGAAACGGCTTTGTTTTGCTCATCCTCTTTACGTTGCTGACTTCAATTACCGCTTATGCCTTTATGGAGCCCATCCTGCTTTTCACGGGTGCTTCGGAGCAAACTTTAAAGTATGCGGTCGATTATCTTTCTATTTATCTTGTGGGTACTCTTTTTGTGGAGATTTCTACCGGATTGAACTCCTTCATCAATGCCCAAGGTCGTCCTGCCATAGCGATGTATTCGGTGTTAATTGGAGCTGTGTTGAACATTATTCTTGACCCGATATTTATTTTCTGGTTGGATATGGGTGTGAAAGGTGCTGCTCTGGCCACTGTGCTTTCACAAGCTTGCAGTGCTGCGTGGGTGCTGCATTTCCTGTTTTCCAAGAGTGCTTCTTTGCCTTTGGAAAAACGTTATATGAAACTGAATAAAGGAATTGTGATTTCCATGTTTGCTTTGGGAATCTCTCCGTTCATCATGGCAAGTACCGAGAGTATGGTGGGATTTGTTCTGAATAGCAGTTTGAAAGAATTTGGAGACATCTACGTGAGCGCACTAACCGTTTTGCAAACTTCCATGCAGTTTTCGAGTGTACCCATGACAGGTTTTGCTCAGGGTTTTGTACCTATCATTAGCTATAATTATGGGCATGGAAATAAACAGCGTGTCAAGGCTTGTTTTCGGATAGCTTTGATTACGATGTTTTCTTTTAATCTGCTTTTGATGTTGTTCATGATTCTGTTTCCCACCACCGTGGCATCGGCCTTTACAAGCGATGAAACCCTGATAGAAACTGTACGCTGGACTATGCCGGTCTTTCTGGCTGGTATGACCATCTTTGGTTTGCAACGTGCTTGCCAGAATATGTTCGTGGCCTTGGGACAAGCCAAAATCTCTATTTTTATAGCCTTGCTTCGTAAGGTCTTCTTATTGATTCCATTGGCTTTGATTCTGCCTCATTTCATGGGAGTGACCGGTATTTATGCAGCAGAAGCCATTTCGGATGCTACGGCCGCCATTTGTTGTACGGTGCTGTTCTTCTGGCAATTTCCTAAGATTCTGGAAAAGATAAATAAGGGGTAAGGTGGCGAAGGAGCTTCTCATTTAATATTTGCAAAAAATGAGGAGTTCGTTTGCTCATTAGAAAATAGTTCGTAGATTTG
Organism: uncultured Bacteroides sp.; assembly: GCA_945607605.1. Classification (GTDB taxonomy): domain Bacteria; phylum Bacteroidota; class Bacteroidia; order Bacteroidales; family Bacteroidaceae; genus Bacteroides. Next base: position 2,267 of record CALYZE010000106.1, on the reverse strand, counting down.
CGAACAATAAGAATGAAAGGACTTAAAAAGTGAAGACGAAACAGTATACAGAAGAACAAGAAAAGATAGCTCGATTTGCTAAAGCCATGGGGCATCCGGCACGGATGGCTATTCTGACTTTCTTAGCCAAACAAGAGAGTTGTTTTTTTGGAGATATTCACGAAGTGCTTCCTATTGCAAAAGCAACCGTTTCGCAGCATTTAAAAGAACTGAAAGAGGCAGGCTTAATTCAGGGGGAGATTGAAACCCCCAAAGTGAGGTATTGCATCAATCGGGAGAACTGGGAACTGGCTCGTTGTTTGTTTGCCACATTTCTGGGCGATTGTCAATGTACAGATACATCGTGCTGTGAGTAACAGCACTTTTTTTTAAGGATGATGTTCGTAGTTCTACGAATTACAATGAATGTATTTACTTTTAAATAGAATAAAAAAATGGAAATCAAAGTATTAGGAACCGGATGTTCAAGCTGTAAAGCATTGTATGAAACGACCCAACAGGCGATTATCGAGCTGGGATGCGATGCCACGTTAGTGAAGGAAGAGGATTTATTAAAAATCATGGAGTATTCTGTTTTAGGTCTTCCGGCTTTGGTCGTTGACGGTAAAGTGCTATCTGCCGGTAAGAAATTGTCTTTATCAGAAGTGAAGGAATTGCTAACTAAATAATTTGTGTACCATGAAGAATTTCTTTTATCTACTGATTGTCTCCATCTTGTTCCTCTCTTGTGGCAAGGGTTCAGAGAATAAAACAGAAGCCCGTGCAGCCAACGAAACTCAACCTGATCGGGTGGAAGTGCTCTATTTTTACGGGGCGCAACGTTGCATAACCTGCAGGGCGATAGAAGCTCATACAGTTGCTCTTCTGGATAGCCTTTATGCGAAAGAGCAGGCAGAGGGAAAAGTGGTCTATACGGTGATAGATCTTTCAAAAAAGGGAAATGAATCTCTGGCAGATCAGTATGAAGTTACTTGGTCATCTCTGTTCGTGAATCGTTGGAAAGATGGGGAGGAACATGTAAATAATCTGACGGAGTTTAGTTTCTCTCATGCCAAAAACGAACCCGATCAATTTAAAGAGGGACTAAAAAACAAGATAGACGAATTACTAAAAGAGCTGTAAGATGGACTTTCTTCAATCGCTATTAGACAATAGTTCTATTCCTGCTATAACCGCCTTTATCTTAGGAATTTTAACAGCAGTGAGTCCGTGCCCTTTGGCTACTAATATAACGGCCATCGGTTTTATTAGTAAGGATATAGACAATCATCACCGTATCTTCATCAATGGGTTGCTTTATACATTGGGTAGAATCGTAACTTATGCAGTCCTTGGTTTTATTCTGATTCCTATCCTTCGTGAAGGAGCCAGTATGTTTAAGGTTCAAAAAATAATCAGTACCTACGGTGAAATGTTAATCGCTCCGATTTTAATTATTATCGGAATATTCATGCTTGATAGTATAAAACTGAATATACCGAAAATCAATATCGGCGGAGAGAGTTTAAAGAAAAAAACGAAAGGTAGTTGGGGGGCTTTGCTATTAGGAATTTTATTTGCACTCGCCTTTTGTCCTACCAGTGGTATTTTCTATTTCGGCATGCTGATGCCTTTGGCCGCAGCAGAAACGGGTGGGTATGTTTTACCTGTCATTTATGCGATTGCAACCGGACTACCTGTTATCCTTGTTGCGTGGATATTAGCCTACAGCGTTGGGCGATTAGGGAAGTTTTATAACAGAGTCCAAATCTTTGAAAAATGGTTTCGCAAAGTGGTAGCTATCCTCTTTATAGGGATAGGCATTTATTATGCAGTCATTTTTTATCTATAAATCCAAAACAGTGTATTCATTAAAAAATAAAAGACAATATGAAGAAGATAGAGATTTTTGATCCGGCCATGTGTTGCCCTACGGGTCTGTGTGGAACGAATATCAATCCTGAATTAATGCGGATAGCCGTTGTGATTGAAACATTAAAAAGACAGGGTGTTCTTGTTACCCGCCATAATTTACGGGATGAGCCACAGGTGTACGTCAGTAACAAAACGGTAAACGAGTATCTCCAAAAGAACGGAGCAGAAGCATTGCCTATCACGTTGGTGGATGGTGAGGTAGTGTTATCTCAAAATTATCCTACTACCAAACAAATGAGTGAATGGACAGGAGTAAATTTAGACTTAATGCCCGCTAAATAATTATTCAAGAAATTAATATATAGTAAAATGAAAGCATTTAATTTATCAGATCTTGAATGGACAAAATACCT
>CALYZE010000105.1 GCA_945607605.1 uncultured Bacteroides sp. | reverse complement strand
ATTGAATTCAAGAAGAAAACGTATTCTCTGTTAGGAGAGATCTTTGTTCCAAGGCTGGGAATACATATCCGCAACCTTGGAATACGCATTCCCAACGTTGGAACAAGCGTTCGTAAGCTATGAATAAACTTTCTATTGAACTTATCTTGAAATTGAATAATGGCTGTCCGATCAAACAAGCAAGTCAGTGCAGTGCTTAAATAGTCGGTCATTGAAAAGAATTTATTTGTCTAATTACCAGTAAATTATACAAAAGATTTAATCGGTTGTTATTTTGATAATTAAGTTGATATACTCTTTTTAAGGATCGACTCATTAAAAGTGAAAAAACATTGAGATTAAAATTATATGTGTAACTTAGTAAAAATGTTTCTAACTAACAGGGATTTCCCAATTAAACTTCAGGGAAAAACTGTCCAAATAAATAGGTATACCATAGTTTCAAATCTCCTTGAAATCACGTACCTTTGCACACATATTATTAAGGTATAGTAAGAAGGCGATGAATAAGATAACTTCTGTATGTGTTTACAGTGCATCGAGCACAAAGATTGATCCGATTTATTTTGATGCGGCCCGTGAACTGGGTGCTCTGTTGGGACAGAAACATATCCGCCTGATTAACGGGGCGGGAAATATGGGTTTGATGTCTGCTGTGGCAGATGCAACGCTTGCGGCAGGGGGAGAAGTGACTGGTGTGATACCTCATTTTATGGTAGAACAGGGATGGCACCATACGGGGCTAACTGAATTACGAGAGGTGGAAAGCATGCATGAGCGGAAGAAAACAATGGCTGATTTGAGCGACGCCGTCATTGCATTGCCCGGTGGCTGCGGCACGTTGGAAGAATTGCTCGAAGTCATTACGTGGAAACAGCTGGGGCTTTATCTTAATCCGGTTGTTATACTGAACATTAAAGGGTACTTTGACCCATTACTTGATATGCTTTGCCGGGCAGTAGATGAAAACTTTATGCGTCAACAACATGGTGCTATCTGGCACGTAGTGGAAACACCGGAAGAAGCTGTTAAGTTAATCCACGCCGCTCCCTTATGGGATACCTCCGTTCGTAAGTTTGCTGCAATATGATAAATCTGTTAATCTTTTGGATGGCTGAAGGAATAGAAGGAACTCCGATTCCTTATTCTCCTCGAATGGATGATAGTATCACCCTGATCCTTTTAGGTTGCTTTTTTCTGTCGTCCTATGTATTGTCTCGCAGTCGCAAATTTTTGTTGCAGTTGGTAAATGACTTTCTACTGCATCGTGAGCGTACTAATATATTTGCTTCCTCTACTGCGACGGACATGCGTTATCTGTTGCTGCTGGTTCTTCAAACTTGCGTACTTGCCGGAGTTACGATCTTCAGCTATTTCAGCGATGTGCAACCAGAGTTGATGCATCAGATTCCAACCATTCTTTTGTTGGGCATTTATATTGGAGGCTGTCTTTTATATCTTTTCCTGAAGTGGGTCATTTATTCTTTTTTGGGTTGGATTTTTTTTGACGAAAGTACCACATCTCTTTGGCTAGAATCTTATTCTACATTACTTTATTATCTCGGATTTGCTCTTTTTCCGTTCGTTCTGTTTATAGTATATTTCAATTTAAGTCTGCAACTTACAGTGATAATAGGACTGTTTTTAGCCATTTCTTTTAAAATATTGATATTCTATAAGTGGCTAAAGCTTTTTTGTAACAATTTATATGGCGGTTTACTTTTAATTTTGTACTTTTGTGCCCTTGAAATCATGCCTTGTTTTATTTTATATCAAGGAGTGATGCAGCTAAATGATTTTTTGATTATAAAATTTTAGAACGTTGAAAATTAAGAAAGTACTTGTGTCGCAGCCGAGACCATCATCAGAAAAATCTCCTTACTACGACATCGCCGAAAAGTACGGTGTGAAAATAGATTTTCGCCCGTTCATCAAAGTGGAGAGCCTTTCATCGAAAGAGTTCAGACAACAAAAAGTATCTATATTAGATCATACTGCTGTCATTTTCACTTCGCGTCACGCCATTGACCACTTTTTCCATCTTTGTACAGAGTTACGTGTGACTATACCTGAAACCATGAAGTATTTCTGTGTGTCGGAAGCCATTGCTTTGTACATTCAAAAATATGTGCAGTATCGTAAGCGCAAAATATTCTTTGGAAATACTGGAAAGTTTGATGATTTATTGCCGTCAGTCATCAAGCATAAGACTGAAAAATACTTGGTACCCATGTCGGATGTACATACGGATGAAATCAAGAACTTGTTGGATAAGAACAAAATTCAACTTACGGAAGCCGTTATGTATCGCACGGTCAGTAATGATTTTGGCATAGATGAGGCGTTTGATTATGATATGCTGGTATTCTTCAGCCCGGCAGGAGTTACTTCATTGAAGAAGAACTTCCCTGATTTCGAGCAAAAAGAAATCAAAATCGGAACATTCGGTTCTACTACTGCACAAGCTGTTCGTGATGCCGGACTTCGTTTGGATCTGGAAGCTCCCAGTGTGCAGGCTCCTTCTATGACGGCAGCGCTTGATATGTTCATCAAGGAAAATAACAAAGGAAAGTAAAAGAGTTGTGAACGATAAGCTATAAGTTATTTGTTGATAGCTTATGGTTGTGAGGACAGATACTCAATTACGGGCTACAAGTGGTTGTGCTTTTATGCTGGCAAGCACTTGTAGCTCGCTTTTTATAGTAGCTGCTTCCATTTTTTATAGTTCGTTTTTTATATTTTCATAACTAAAACCTCATCCTCATGGCAAATACCCTCAGTAAGCCCGAAAGGCTGAATAAGAAGAAAGCGATAGAGAAGATGTTTGCAGGCGGCTCCCGTTCGTTCTCAGTCTTCCCTTTGCGTGTGGTATATCTGCCTATAGAGGAGTTGGAAACGCCTGCCTCAATCCTTATCAGTGTATCGAAACGCCGATTTAAACGTGCCGTGAAGCGCAACCGTGTGAAACGTCAGATAAGAGAGGCGTATCGCGTGAATAAACACGAGTTGTTGCGTATATTGGAAGAGAAACAGTGCCGTATAGGCATTGCCTTTATCTATCTTTCCGATCAGCTGGTAGAGACCTCTCTTATAGAGGAAAGAATGAAGACGGCTTTGGCTCGTATTGCCGAAAAAGTGACGACCATAGAGGCTAAGCCTCTATCAGAAACAGAAGCAGCATCGGTTACTGCACCGATTTCTGCCGACTCCTAAGCGATCTTACGATGAAACGGCTCTTGTCATATCTGTTGTTGCTTCCTATTTATTTTTATCAGAAGAGCATCTCACCTATGTTGGGGCCATCGTGCCGTTTTACCCCTACCTGTTCGCAATATGCTGTGGAAGCTATTAAAAAACACGGTCCATTCAAGGGATTGTATTTGGCTGTAAAACGCATTTTACGCTGTCATCCTTGGGGAGGATCCGGCTATGATCCTGTACCCTAAACCCCTCAGCACATGAACTTGCCTATTGATATTCATACGCATCACCTCCTTACAGTAGATGGAGCCAAATGTATTTTAAACAGAACGCCTGAAGATTTTACTCCCGCAGAGGGATGTTGGTATTCAGTAGGAGTTCACCCTTGGCATCTCAACAAAAAGGCGTTAGATAAACTTTATTTGGCAGCTTCTTGTCTACAAGTAGTGGCTATTGGAGAGACAGGGTTTGATAAATTGGCGTCCGCTTCAATGCCTTTGCAGATGGAGTTTTTTGAATATCATGCTTGTCTGGCTGAGAAACTCAAGAAACCATTGATTATTCATATGGTTCGTAGCTTGGACGATGTTTTGTTGCTGAAAAAGCGAATAAAGCCGAAGATGCCTTGGATTATTCACGGTTTTCGAGGCAAACCTTTGGTGGCATATCAGTTGCTTCAACACGACTTTTATCTTTCGTATGGTGAAAAGTATAATGAAGAATCGCTCCGCATCACTTCTCCAGAAAGGCTCTTTTTGGAAACGGATGAGGCTCGGATATCTATAGAGACTCTTTACGTTAGGGCTGCCGAAATCCGTGGAATCTCTGTTGAAGAACTAAGCCAAATTATTCAAGCTAATGTGAAGAAGGTGTTTTTTACTCATGAGTAAGGGTAAAAACAAGACTACTCTTCTGTCTTTTATTTTTAGACTTCCAAGAGTTGTTTCTTCAAATAAAGAGTCGTATTTTTGTGCAGTTAAAGGAGGTCTTGTGATAAAATAGAATTGTGAAGAGAAAAAAATGATCAGGATCTAATAAAAATAGAATCACG
>CALYZE010000104.1 GCA_945607605.1 uncultured Bacteroides sp. | reverse complement strand
TCTTATATTGGATTCAAATCACAAGAAGTAACTGTAAATGGAAGATCATCCTTAAAAATAGTACTTCAGGAAGATTCTGAAACGTTAGATGAGGTAGTGGTAGTGGGCTATGGCGTACAAAAGAAAAGTGTAGTGACTGCTTCTATTGCCAAAGTAAGTAGCGAAGATTTAGAAAACAAAGCTCCTGTACGTATAGATAATGCATTGAAAGGTTTAGCAGCAGGTGTGGATGTAACTTCAGCTTCCGGTCAACCTGGTGATTCACCTCGTGTGCGTGTACGTGGTATCGGTACTATTAATAATAGTGACCCTCTCTATATTGTAGATGGCATGCCTATTGGTGGTGGTCTTGATTTTGTGAATCCCAATGATATCGAATCTATCGAAGTGTTAAAAGATGCAGCTTCTGGCGCTATCTATGGAGCACGTGCTGCTAACGGAGTTATCTTGGTGACAACAAAGAAGGGTAAGATAGGCAAGTCGCAAATCAATTATAACTTTTCTTATGGCTGGCAGAATGCATGGAAGAAGCGCGATGTAACAAGTGCGACAGATTATGCTATACTTCAGAATGAAGCAAATGTGAATGGTGGTCAGGCTCCAATTTATGCAGATCCTTACAATTTAATTGATACTAACGGAAATGGCATCAAAGGTTTTGGAACAGATTGGCAAGATCTTGTTTTCTATGATGGTGCTCCAATGGTGAATCATGATGTGACTATAAGTGGTGCATCCGAAAAGGTGAACTATTATTTATCATTAGGTTACTATGCACAGGATGGTATTGTCGGTGGTAATCATGGACAATCCAATTATGATCGTTTGACTATTCGTTCAAACAATCAATATACTGTGATAGATGCTTCCAAAGAACGTAATTTCCTTAACAAACTTGATTTAGGCGTAAATATAGCTTATATGCGTACGCACTCAACGGGTGTGGGTACTAATTCTGAATTTGGCTCTATTTTAGGATCTGCTCTTTATCTATCTCCTATCTTGACTACTACATTGACCGGGGATGCTGCTGCTAAGATGATTGATACTTATAAAGGCTATGATCTGCCTCGTGACGAGAATGGAAATCCTTATACTGTGCCAGGTTATGGAGGTGCTTATCAGGAGATGAATAATCCATTGGCTATGATGACATTGAATCCTAGCAAGAACTGGTCACATAAGTTTGTTCCTAAATTTTCTATCGACTTGCAATTATGGGAAAATTTGAAATATCACTTTAACTATAGTGCGGATATGGGATTTTGGGGTAATGATGCAGCTACAAAGACTAAATTTTATCTTTCGGCTAATAACAAGGCAACGCACACTAGTGCATCTGCTTATAAAGCACAAAATGTAACGTGGCAGATAGAGAATACATTGACTTATGATAAAGTTATTGGTAATCATACGTTTGGCGTTGTATTGGGGCAGTCTGCACTCAAGTATAAAGGTAATCAACTTGGTGGAAATCGTTGGAATTTAGTGAATCCTAACAAGCCTTCCATTGATTATTCTACAGGAAATATTGAATACGTAAGAGATGAAGATGGCAATATCACTGGTGCTACTGTTCAGCATGGTGTTTATGGCGCTCCTTTTATAGAGCACAAGATGTCGTCCATGTTTGCACGTCTGAGTTACAACTACAATGAACGCTATATGTTTCAGGCTACAGTACGTCGTGACGGTTCAAGCCGTTTTGGTTCTAACAATAAGTATGGAACCTTTCCATCTGTATCTGTGGGATGGAATATAACCAATGAGGAGTTTATGGTTGATACTCGTGAATGGCTGTCTAATTTAAAGATTCGTGCCAGTTGGGGTAAAAATGGTAATGATAATATAGCCGAATTTGGTTACACATCATTAACAGCTATGGGTAATAATGTACTGCTAGGTAAAGATGCTATTAAATGGAACGGTTCAAAAGCTCAACGTTTGGCTAATCCTGATTTGAGATGGGAAGAAAGTGAACAGACTGACCTTGGTATTGATTTAGGGTTCTTTAATAATGCTTTGACATTCAGTGCTGATTATTATATAAAAAGAACCAATGGTATGATTATCACAATGCCCATTCCGAGTTATGTGGGAGAGACAAAACCTCTTGGTAATGTTGGAGATATGCAAAATAGCGGATTTGAATTTGAATTAGGCTATAAATGGAATATTGCAGATGCCAAATTTGCTGTGAAGGGTAATGCTACTTATCTTAAGAATGAATTGAAAAACTTAGGTAATGATACCGGATATATGGATTTGGATGGTATCCAAGGGTTTGCCGGTGGTGGTACACGTGGATCGAATGGACAACCTTTCCCTTATTTCTATGGCTATAAGACAGCCGGCGTTTTCCAGAACATGGAAGAGGTTCGTGCTTATGTCAATAAAGATGGTAAAATGATTTTGCCGGATGCTATGCCTGGTGATGTGCGGTTTGTAGATGTAAATGGTGATGGTAGTTTTAATGCGGATGATCGTACCAATATTGGTAATGGTACTCCTGACTGGACTTACGGTTTGAATTTCAATGCTGATTGGAAAGGTTTTGATTTTAATATTTTCTTTCAAGGGGTAGCTGGTGCTGATATCTTTGATGGAACTTATCGTTCAGACGTTTCTTCCGGTAACTATCCTTCTTGGATGCTGGGACGTTGGACGGGTGAAGGAACTTCCAATAAATATCCTCGTTTGGCAGTAGGTAATGCCACAAACTGGATGGTATCCGATCTTTACGTATGTGATGGCTCATACCTCCGTCTCAAAAATATAACTTTGGGGTATACATTACCTAAAACTCTGACTCGTAAACTCACTATCGAGCGTCTACGTGTGTATGTGCAAGCCGAGAATCTTGTGACTTGGACGAAGTACTGGGGATTTGATCCTGAAATATCTTCTGGTGCTACTTCTCTTGGTGTTGACCGCGGTGTTTATCCGCAGGCTCGTACTTATACAGTGGGTGTAAATGTTTCTTTCTAATCTAAAAATACATGAATCATATGAAGACAAATAAATTATTAGCAATAGGCTTGCTTGCTGCCGCTACAGTACTGATTACCGGTTGCAGTGATAGTTTCCTTGAGGTTGAAAACCCAACAGGAGAACCATTGGAAGATTACTATAAAACAGATGAACATATTCAAGAAGCTTTGATCGCGGCCTATGATCCTTTGCATTGGCCCGATTGGGGGTTAGGACAATACAATGCCTTGAATATAGACGGCGAAATTATGGGTGATAATTTCTGGGTAGGTGGTGCTACTAAAACCGATATGCAGAACTGGCATATGCTCTTTAACTATGAGGCTAATGAAAATAATACGTTTAGTTCTCTTTGGACAGTAGATTACTCCGGCATTAAACGCTGCAATGACTTATTGAAATACCTTGGGTGGGGTACCGATGTTACTGAAGCAAATCGTAAACTTTATGAAATGCAGGCTCGTTTACTTCGTGTATTTTATTATAATATGTTGTGGCATTATTTTGGAAATATTCCTTTCTATCTAGAAAATCTTTCAGAACCTCCTTACACGGCTCCACAATATACAGCCGATCAGGTTTACAATGAATTGATTGCAGAGCTTGAGTCGGTAATAGATTCCAAGATATTACCCTTGAAATATTACAAGACTGTAAAAGAAGGACGTGAAGTTGATGATGAGGGACAGTTGGGCCGTGTTACTCAAGCTATGGGGTACATGCTCTATGCTGAAATGGTGATGTATCAGAATGACGAAAGCCGTTTTGCAAAAGCTTTGGGTTATATGAAAGAGCTGATTGCAAGTCCGAACTTTATCTTAAATCCTGACTATGCTGCCGTTTGGGAAACAGAAGGCGAATGGTGTGACGAATCTATTTGGGAGATTAATTACGAACAGACAAATAATGAACGTGGTTGGGGCAGTCCGTTGGCTATTGGTGGAACGGTACTTCCTACCTTAATCTCTCCGAACTCATTTCCAGGAGATGAGGGTTGGTCTAAAGGAAATGACGGTTGGGGATTTATGCCTATGCGTCTTGAAACTTACAAGATGTTCAGTGAAAAGGACAAACGCCGTGATGCTACTTGTTGGGTGATTGCAGATGATGTAACATATAAGCAACGTTATCAAGATACACACATTTGGTTACAGAAGTACCGTCCATATGACAAAAACTTTAAGCAGGCTTCAGGTGATCAGAACTTGAATTATAACAATAACTATCGTTATTATCGTTATGCAGAGACTCTGTTAAATGCAGCTGAACTTTCTCTACGTACTGGTGGGAGTGGCACCGGTGAAGCCAAAACTTGGACAAATGAAGTACGTACTAGAGCTGGCTTGACGGGACTTGATAATGTGACCGTTGACAATATCCTTACTGAACGTCGTTATGAATTCGTTGGAGAAGGTAAGCGTTATTTTGACTTAGTACGTGCTGAAGGTATTAGTGGAGCATCAGCTCAGAATAAGGCTACTACTGCATTGGTTCCCGATGAATATGGCTATCGTACTAATTCTTGGGTGGCTAACAAAAAGTTT
>CALYZE010000103.1 GCA_945607605.1 uncultured Bacteroides sp. | reverse complement strand
TCAATTGTTCGATAAAACCCTTACCGCTCTTCGGGTCTGTGTCACGACCATCCATGAAACAGTGAATGAAAGTATTCTCGATGCCATATTCTTTGGAAATATCGCAGAGCTTGAATAAGTGATCAAAAGAGCTGTGTACTCCACCATTGGAAGTCAATCCCATGAAATGGATATTTTTGCCATTTTCTTTTGCATAAGAGAAAGCAGAAACGATTCCTTTGTTCTTCAAGATGCTACCATCGGCACAAGCACGATTGATTTTCACCAAGTCCTGGAAAACGATACGCCCGGCACCGATGTTAAGGTGTCCTACTTCTGAGTTTCCCATCTGTCCGTCGGGCAAACCCACGTTCTCACCGCTTGCCTGAAGTTGGGAATGCGGATAATTTGCCAACAAACTATCCCAGTAGGGAGTCGGTGTATTGAAAATCACATCATTTTTACCTTGATTGCCAATGCCCCAGCCATCAAGAATCATTAAAAGGGCTTTCTTGCTCATAATATAAACTGATTATAATTGTACACTTTTTTCGTATGCAATAAAAGCTTTTATCTTGTAGGAAGCTTTTTTGCGCTGCAAAGGTACAAAAAACAGTGGTTAAAGCGTACTGTTTCAAATGATTTATGTACTTTTGGCCTCGCATTTACGCATAAATCGATTGGAGACATTGACCACAATGCCTCCAATCTAATTAAAGAAAGGAGGCAAACGATGAGAAAGTATCTCTACAGCGAAAACGGATTCGTAGAAAAAAACGAGTGGCAGCCAGGCTGTTGGGTTAACATAGAATGTCCTGACGACAACGATTTCCATTTTATCACCGAAGAGTTGAAAGTTCCCGAAGCATTTCTTGAAGATATAGCCGACGTGGATGAACGCCCGCGTACCGAGACTGAAGGCAACTGGTTATTGACCATCCTACGGATTCCTATGCAAAGCAACCAGCGTGGAGTTCCTTTTATCACGGTCCCTATCGGCATTATCACCAATGATGAAATCATCATCTCCGTTTGCTATCATCACACGGAACTGATATCCGACTTTATCCAACATACTCGCCGTAAGAACATCGTTGTCAGCAATAAATTAGATTTGATTCTGCGACTCATCTACTCTTCCGCCGTTTGGTTTTTGAAATATCTGAAACAGATCAACAATGATGTGGCCACCGCTGAAAAAGAATTAGAGAAGAGCATTCGCAACGAAGACCTCCTTCAACTGATGAAGTTGCAAAAAACCCTGGTTTATTTCAACACTTCCATTCGTGGGAACGAAATCATGATAGGACGATTGAGGAAAATTTTCCAGGGCACAAACTATCTTGACCTGGAGTTGCTGGAAGACGTCGTGATCGAATTAAAGCAGGCATACAACACCGTAAATATCTACAGTGACATCCTTACCGGAACGATGGATGCCTTTGCTTCCATCATTTCCAACAATGTGAATGCCATCATGAAACGCATGACGAGCCTTTCCATCACCCTGATGATTCCCACATTGATAGCCAGTTTCTATGGCATGAATGTGGATATCCATGTGGAAAGTTTTCCACATGCATTCGCATTTATTATTCTGTTCTCTGTGATTCTTTCAGCCCTTACTTTTGTATGGTTCAGAAAGATACGATGGTTCTAAAAAGACATCTATTGATTACTCACATACTACTCGATTACAAATCCAGAGCCAGTTGTCCGTTTCCCAGCAGATTGAAAGTCATACGATGGTAGGGCGTAGTGCCCTGCTCCGCAATAGCTGCCCGGTGTTTTTGGGTAGGATATCCTTTATTCTTATTCCAATCATAATGAGGATATTCTTTATGTAAACAGTTCATATAATCGTCACGATAGGTCTTGGCAAGGACAGAAGCAGCCGCAATGGACAAATACTTGCCATCTCCTTTCACAACTGTGGTATGTGGCATATCCTCGTATTTCTTGAAGCGGTTGCCATCAATGAGTAAATGTTGCGGACGGAGTTTCAATTGATCAATCGCCCGATGCATGGCAAGAAAAGAAGCGTTTAAAATATTAATCTTATCTATCTCTTCGGGAGATACGACTCCTACTGCCCAATCCAGCGCTTCTTTCTCTATAACATCACGCAAAGCATAGCGTTGTTTCTCCGTCAGTTGTTTGGAATCATTCAGAAGTTCATTTTCAAAATTTTTAGGCAGAATAACCGCAGCGGCATACACAGCCCCTGCCAGACACCCACGACCGGCCTCATCACAGCCTGCTTCTATCAATTTTTTATGTAAATATGGTAATAACATATACAGTGGTACATTTGGACGACAAAGATAAATCTTTCTGCAGGTTAACTGGAATTTTAGAGGGAAATAATTAAATTTGCAGAAATTAGATGGGTGCCCTATTCTTTGCTACCCCAAACAATAGAAATATGTTTATAATCATTGGACTCATGCTCACAGGTATGCTGCTGGGCTATCTCTTACGGAAACGCAACTTACGTGAAATCCATAAAGTCATCACCGTACTTATCTGGTTACTCCTCTTTACCCTTGGTATAGAAGTAGGAGGAAACGAACAAATAATCAAAGGCCTTCACACCCTTGGACTGGAAGCTTTAATCTTGACCATAGGCGGAACATTAGGAAGCGTCATTGCCGCTTGGGCACTCTGGAAAGCGTTATACAAGAGAAAAGGAGGGCAAGCATGAAAGGGAGTCTTGTCATCATAAGTTTTTTTATCTTAGGTACACTTTGTGGAATGTACAAAGTGATTCCTATGGATGTAGTAATAGATAGTAAAATCAGTTTATATGCCCTTGGTGCACTGATGTTCAGTGTAGGGATCAGTGTTGGCAATGATCCCCAAACATTGAAAAACTTCCGTTCACTCAACCCACGACTGTTATTCCTTCCCGTTATGACCATTCTGGGAACATTGGCAGGTTCTGCCGTTGTCAGTCTGATTCTAACCCATCGTTCCTTGACAGACTGTCTGGCTGTTGGTTCTGGTTTCGGTTATTATTCCCTCTCAAGTATTTTCATTACAGAATACAAGGGAGCAGAATTAGGAACCATTGCCTTGCTTGCCAACATCAGCCGTGAGATTCTGACGTTGATAGCCGCACCACTATTGGTGCGCTGGTTCGGAAATCTCGCTCCCATTTCAGCAGGAGGTGCTACCACAATGGACACAACGCTCCCTATCATAACCAGAACAGCAGGACAACAATTCATCATTGTTTCCATTTTCCACGGCTTCGTGGTCGATTTTAGTGTCCCGTTCCTGGTAACTCTATTCTGTTCCCTTTAAAAGCTCAAATTCCTGTCTCCTTTAGAATAAACTCCAAACCACCGTCAGCCCTGCCATCACAATAGCCACCATACTCATCAGCTTAATAAGAATATTCAAGCTTGGACCGGAAGTATCTTTAAACGGATCACCCACTGTATCGCCTACAACGGTCGCTTTATGTACTTCACTGCCTTTTCCACCAAGATTACCTTCCTCTACATATTTCTTGGCATTATCCCAGGCACCACCTGCATTCGCCATGAAAATGGCAAGTACAAAGCCACTGCTCAGTCCGCCAACCAGTAATCCCAACACACCGGGCACCCCAAAGATCAATCCGGTGGCAATCGGTGCAACAATCGCAATCAAGGATGGGATGATCATTTCGCGCTGTGCTCCTTTTGTAGAAATAGCCACACAGCGTTCGTAATCCGGTTCCGCTTCACCTGTAAGAATTCCTTTAATTTCGCGAAACTGACGACGCACTTCGTCTACCATGTTGGCTGCGGCGCGTCCCACCGCATTCATGGTCAATCCACAGAATAGAAAAGCCATCATACTCCCTAAAAACATACCCGAAAGAACTTTCGGATTCATCAGCGTTACATCATAGTAATACATAAAGTCGAAGAAAGTAGCATCTTGTATGGGAATAGCTTCTCCTCTGGAGAAAATCTCAGTCATGCCGATACGAGTAAGCCCGATACGGATTTCTTCTATGTAAGAAGCAAGTAAAGCAAGTCCCGTTAAAGCAGCAGAGCCAATGGCAAACCCTTTCCCTGTAGCTGCTGTAGTATTTCCTAAAGAATCGAGTGCGTCGGTACGTTTGCGGACGGCCTCACCCAAACCCGACATTTCTGCATTCCCTCCCGCATTATCAGCAATAGGTCCGTAAGCATCCGTAGCGAGCGTTATTCCTAAAGTAGAAAGCATACCCACAGCTGCAATACCGATTCCGTAAAGTCCCAAACCAACGTTGGAAAAATCAAATCCTGAAGCAAACAAATAAGAAGCAATGACACCTATCACCACAGCAATCACTGGAATAGCAGTGGAAAGCATGCCCAAACCGATACCGGAAATAATAACCGTAGCGGGACCGGTCTTTCCGCTTTCACTCAGTTTTTGAGTGGGACGATAAGATTGCGAAGTATAATATTCCGTAGAGCGACCAATGATAATACCAACTACGAGTCCCACTACCACAGAACATGATATCCACATCCAATTATCTAGTCCCAATAACCAAAGGATGAAGAAGGTAGCAATAACTATTAGCACCGAACTAAGATTTGTACCAAAAGCCAGTGAATTCAGCAAATCTTTCATCTTTGCACTCTCCTTGGTACGGACCGAG
>CALYZE010000102.1 GCA_945607605.1 uncultured Bacteroides sp. | reverse complement strand
ATATTTCTAAATATAAATTAGATAAAGAATAAAAAATGAGACATAATAAAAAATTCAACCATTTAGGTCGTACTGCTTCTCATAGAAACGCTATGTTAGCTAATATGGCGTGCTCTTTGATTAAGCACAAAAGAATCACTACGACTGTTGCAAAGGCTAAAGCTCTGAAGAAGTTTGTTGAGCCTTTGATTACTAGAGCTAAAGATGATACGACTAATTCTCGTCGTGTTGTATTTAGCAACTTACAAGATAAGAATGTTGTAACTGAGCTGTTTAAAGAAATATCTGTGAAGATTGCTGATCGTCCGGGTGGTTACACTCGTATCATCAAGACTGGAAACCGTTTGGGTGACAACGCAGAAATGTGCTTCATTGAACTCGTTGATTACAACGAAAACATGGCTAAGGACAAAGTTGCTAAGAAAGCTACTCGTACTCGTCGTTCAAAGAAGGCTGCTGTTGAAACTGCACCGGTTGCTGAAGCTCCTGTTGCTGAAGAAGCTAAAGCTGAATAAACCAACTATTTTTCTATATATAAGGAGCCGTCCCATAGATTGGGGCGGCTTTTTTATTTTGCTTGATCATTGAACAAATATTAAAAAATGCTTGAGTCAAGCAATACTAATCAAGAAACTGTTATCTTTGCCAGAAGATATGGTTAAACTTTTAAGGCTCATAGGATTCCTGGTGTTTGCATTTGTTTTCTGGCAGATCGCGGGCGATACATTTACCGAGACAAAGGTAGATGCAGGAAAGCATGTGACTGAAAAAGGTATTATCGTAGGTCATCAAGAAGATGCTTGCGTCTCGGTTCCTCAGTTGCCCTATTTGCCTGATGCCGAATTGACCGGTCTATTTGGACATTCCCAGTCGTTGTCTTTCTCTCGTTTACAGCGTTCACTTACTACAGAATATTTTGTCTCATTAAAGAGCTGGGTGAATAAACTGGCTCAACGAGAGGCGATGCTTTCCCTACATCGTGAAAAGCTTTACGATGCTACCTCTCTCCACAATCGTTGTCAACCTGCGTGTGAGTATTACATCTTCACGCTCAGACGAATTATCATTTAGCGTTTGATTGAATTTAGTTTTCTTTTTCTTAAGCGCGTCAACCGATGCACCAAAGGAAAGAGTATGTCTTTCTATTTTTAATAAATTCATTAAAACCAAATAATAATTATGTCAACTCAAACTATTGACGCAACTCTTTTTGCGTCTACTCATCCCGAT
This sequence comes from uncultured Bacteroides sp., assembly GCA_945607605.1. Lineage (GTDB taxonomy): Bacteria > Bacteroidota > Bacteroidia > Bacteroidales > Bacteroidaceae > Bacteroides. Next base: position 3,723 of record CALYZE010000102.1, on the reverse strand, counting down.
ATTGCAAAACGTACCAGTGTTTCCGGACTTATTTACTCAGTGGTAATGCTGGTGATAGGTATCCTTCTTTTCGCCTCCATCTTTGAGATGAACGACAAATCTTCTACCGTCAGCATGGTATTGATGGTTGTGGGCACGGGCTTGGTCCTGTTCGGTGTGTTCCGTTTGTTCTGGAGATCCAAAGAGATTGTTTATCTACCCACAGGAAGCGTGACCAAAGAACGTAGCCTCTACTTTGATTTGAAGCATCTAAACGAACTGAAAGAAGAGTTGGAGCACAAGATGTTGAATGGAGATTCTAACATAAAGAGTGAATCGAATGGAAATGTACGTATGGACATCATGCTTTCGCAAGATAATAAATTTGTAGCTGTACAGTTGTTCCAGTTTGTTCCTTACACATACACACCGGTAACAGCCGTCTGTTATTTTACAGGAGAAGATGCCAAGGCAATAGCTGCTTTCTTGGTGAAATGTAAAACAGCATAAACTCCAGCATAAAGAATTTTAGACTTAACGTTCAGAAGAGTGGGGATTAGTCGGCAACGGCAATCCCCATTTTTTTCATCAGGAAACAAGCATTCATATTCTGTGCCACACCCGATCGGAGGCGATAAGCGAAGGTCAGCTCATCGTTGGTGATGTCTGCTTCGAAGCAGTAGTTGCGGATATCATCCGGGAAAAGGGTGATGAGACTACCCAACAGTAGATCATGGGTAGCAATGATGCCGTTGGTTTGCAAAGCCATGAATTGCTTGATGAGAGCAAAAGAACCTTTCTGCTTATCCATGGAATTGGTACCTTTCAGAATCTCGTCAAGAATGATGAAGAGCCTTTCGCCGGCTTGCAGTTTGTCTATGATCAGTTTCAGACGTTTCAATTCAGCAAAGAAGTAAGACTCGTTGTCGTTAAGTGAATCAGAGGTGCGCAGACTGGTGATGAGTCGTGCGGGATAGATCTCCATTTGGCGGGCACAGACCGGAGTTCCGATACAAGCGAGCAGATAATTGATGCCTACGGTGCGCAAGTAGGTGCTTTTCCCTGCCATATTGGCGCCGGTGATGATAATGAAGAAGGGCTGTTTTTCCATGTGGATGTCGTTTCGAACACAGCGGTCACGATGCATCAATGGATGCCCCAGCGCTTCAGCCTTCACCTTTGTCTGAGCATTCGTTTCTCCCTCTGCTGGTTGAAGAATAGAAGGATATACATAGTCCGGATGATTATAAGCAAAAGTAGCCATGGAGTTAAGTGCATCGATCTGTCCGATGGCAGTCAGCCAACGAGGTAGTTCAGAGGCATATTGTTCCTTCCATTCTTCAATGCGCATGATCTGACGAAGCTCCCAAAAGAAGAACCCATTGAGGAGAGCATACATGAAAGCATTGTTGCGTTGATCAAGTTCATCCATCAATTTACTTAACTGACGGATGGAGTGAGAAGCTCTCCGTTTCTCTCCACCAATTTCCTCTTTGATCTCTTTCAACAAGGCAGCCTGCATCGGTTGTTCATCTATGAGACGAAGTAATACGGCATACGTTGCAAGAATTTGCAGCTTTTTCCCATAAATAGCTTGTATTTTCGTGACTCTACCGGTAAAGCTAAAACTGGCAATGAGCAAGCAAACCCAGATAAAACCATATAAAGTTCCAGATAAAACACCGGCAAAGATTAGCGCAAGGCACACGATATTTATAGCAGTTACTGTTGCAGGCAAGATGCGCAGAAGTTTTTGACTCCTAAAAACAGCAGGACTGCTTGCCCACGCATTCAATTCAGCTTCATCAGCCGTTTTCCCTTTGTGCAATGAACCGAGGATGCGAAAACGTTGTCGAAATTTCAATTCAGGCGCCAATTCCCGGATGGCAGCTTGTCGTTTCACAATTTCCTCTTTCTCTTCCAGATGCTCATTGAGCCAAGCAGCCAAACGGTGCTTGCCTAACTGCGTACAGGTTCGGTTGAGATACTGAAACAGAGAATGCTGACCAAACACATCCAGATCATAAGTATAAAGATGGGTAGAGTCAACAAATTCCTTTCCGTCCTCAAAGGCAGAAGTGTCATACTCCAATGCAGCAATTTCCTGTTCATTAACCTCTATTTTCTTCTCCAAATACTCTTTCCGAACAAACAAACGATTGTGATATTTAATCAAAAGTACGAACGGCAATAAAGTGATGATTGCAATGGCTGCCGGTACTATCCAATCTTCTGACCAGAAATAAATGACCCCAACGATTCCGACCAGAAAAATCAACAGTCGCAAGGTACCAATACGGTAAATCTGTTGCTGCACTCTATTCAGTTCCAGTCTTGCCTTTCCGGCAATTTCTTGATAAAGCGAACTTATTTCTTGAAGAGTATTCATGTTTCTACTTTTCTATTAGTTTTTGCAAAGATAAACAAACCGAGAGTTGAATAAAACGAACTTGACATTTTTTAGACTGAGGTAGCGTGCTTCTTCCGTGAAACTCGCTTCTTTCTCTACCCACAAAGAATAATCACTGCGTTCAGCATGATGACTATTCTCAAAGTATCAGGCACTAACACAGAATATTTATCTATCTTTTTTGGATGAATAGTTGCATGCCTCCGATAAAAAATGTAATTTTAGCTCAGAAAAACAACGTTTCAGTAAGAGGAGGTAAGGATATGAAAAGGTATTGGCTATTAGGACTTTGGGCTCTGTTAATGGCTTTGCCAAGTGTGGCGCAGCAAATAATGTACTCAAATCTGAAAGGATTGGCAGAGAATCGCGGTGACACGGTAACCACACTGAAAGTAGAAAGACGCTCAAAGAATCAGATTTATTTAATGGGCGGTGCCGATTATCGCATTGTCGTAAATAATAATCAGGACTTAAGCAAGTATCTGAAATCCAATTGTTATGCAGTACAGATAGATACCTCTCTCTATGTCAATTGCAAAAAGATGCGCTATAAGCGTTATCGTCTGGGTCAGTGGTATGCCCACGCCATACGAGTCAGAGAAAAAGTATTTTTCTGTGCACAGCCTGTAGGGCAAGTAGCCACCAGCACCCTAACTCCCAGTGAAGCCACCAAGTTGGGCGGTGAAGTAGGCGATGCCATTAATGCTTGCGGCTTAGTAAATGCCCGTGTCTTTTATGAGTTGAACTTTGAAACCGGAAAGTCGGAGTTTGTAGGAAAGGAACGGATGCTGCAACTGTTGGAAGGACATCCGAAGCTGAAAGCTGATTTTGAAAAAGAAACGAGTGAGTCGGCGCAGGTGGTGGGGAGGTATTTGATGTCGCTGGCCAAAGATTTTTGATGTACTTTCTTTCGTCTTGATACGAAAGAAAGGTACCAAAGAAAGAATCAAGGCTGCACCTTCGGGGCTACTTCGGCATTGGTCGAAGAGGACGGGGCGAAAACTCGCTTCGCTCAAACAAACGCCCCTTGAACCTCTTCAACCAATGCCTACGCTTAACGCCCCTGCGGTGAGGCCGGAAAACCATTCGGCGTGAGACTGCTGTTCAACGTATGAATGCGATAGGCTGATGAAATTTATGATACGAAGAAGTCATATTCTGTGTATGAATAGTGGCCAGTAAAAAATAATATTTATTGTAGAAATAAGCTCTGGATGCAAGAGCTTTAGAAAATATAGTTTGCCTTGTGTATAACGAAATGTTTATAGAAAATAATACCTATATCGCTCCCGTACCACACAGCCCTCCGCCCTTATATCGCGCAGCCCTTATAT
>CALYZE010000101.1 GCA_945607605.1 uncultured Bacteroides sp. | reverse complement strand
TGGTATTTAGGATGAACTACAATCTTCATGCGGTTATAATCGTTTCAATTTTATCAATAATCTGTTTAGATGTGATTCTTGTTAAACAGGCATAATCTTTTCTCCAGCAAGGCTTATCTCCAAAAATGGAGCAAGGACGGCATGATAGATCTGTTTGTACTGTATTGCTAGTCTTTTGTCCCCATCCCATAAATCCGGCATAAGGATGAGTGGCTCCCCAAACAGAAACTACAGGCGTCCCAGTTAAAGAAGCAAGGTGCATATTGGCCGAATCCATTGATACCATGACGTCTAAATGACTGATGAGAGCAAGCTCCTCATTCAGTTTTAACTTACCAACTAAAGATTGTACATTGGAATTGTTTATAGCCAAAGCCTCTAATAACTCTTTTTCAGCTTTGCCACCTCCAAAAAGAAAGATTCTCCAATCGCTGTGATCTGATAGTTCTTGTATCAATCTTGCCACTGTTGCCTCCGGAAGTCTTTTCCCTTTGTGGGCAGCAAAAGGAGCAATTCCTATCCAATGCTTGCCGTCAGGTAAACCTGTTACGGCTTGGAATAATGAATCGTCCCCTTTCGTTTCTCCAAAAATAGAATGGAAGTTTGTTTTTACAGGATACCCTAATTTTCTAAATACTTCTTCATAGCGGGTGAAAGAAGAAGGTAATTGTTTCATTACCTTATGGTGGACTCTAACTAACGCTTTTTTGTCTTTACGCCCTTTGTTGATATGAGCTACTTTTGCACCCGAAAACATAAAAAGTATCCGTAATATTTTACTACGTAGTACATCATGCAGATCGGCAATAGCATCATATTTCCCTTCTTTCTTTAGCTCATGAAATAACTGCAGTAAGCCTCCTAATCCTTTATAGCTATTTACATCAACTCCTCGAAAATGTATATTTGAGGGCGCTTCTGCAAATAAAGGTTGCATAAAAGGTCTACTCAATACCGTGATGTCTATTTCTGGGTATTGCTTAGCTAATGAGGTAAGTACTGGTACGGTCATTGCCACATCGCCGAAAGCCGAGAACCGCAGAACTAAAAGTCTCATTTCTTTCCGTAAAGAACAGGGTTTAAGCTTGGGTCATTATACATCTTCATCTGCTTATATACTTTCATATACTTGTCTCCAGATTCAATGTCTGCAATGAGTTGATTGATGGCGGTGGATAAATCTTTCTGCTGTTCTAGTAAAACGTTGAATTTAACTTCACATTGAGCGTGGTGCTCCGGTGTAGTGTCTGTACGCTCTACTTCTTGTTGCATGTGGTAAATTTTTAATGCAAGAATTGAGAGGCGATCAATAGCCCACGCCGGACTTTCAGTGTTGATTATAGCATCCGGCTTTACTTGAACCTCTTTATATTTATCAAGAAAATAGCTATCTATCAACTCTACCAAATCGGTACGGTCTTGATTGGACTTATCTATTCTCCTTTTTATCTTCAAGGCTTCTTCTGGATTGATATTCGGATCACGGATAATATCCTCTAGGTGCCATTGAACGGTATCTATCCAGTTCTTCAGGTATAAATAATATTCTATACTCTTTAGTGGATAGAGGTTCTGGATAGGTGCATCGACATGGTCTGTCTTGTGATAATCAAGAATAGACTGTTCGAAAATTCGATTACTATTTTCTGTAAAGTTCATAAACCTAGTATTTAAAGTGAAGTGAAATCTTTTCTATTTAAAATACAAAGCTATACAAACTTTTCAAGACTTCCAATTATTCATGGCTAAAAGTATCTGGATGGATTGTGGCTGATTATTGGCTATCGTTACTGGACATTAGCTTTAGATAATATTATTTTAGGCTGTTTGATGCAGTATATAATAACTTTGTGTATTTATTTAAAATAGAAGTACAGGCAGCTATTCTTTTAAACTTAGATTCAACTATTCTATTGGTAACTAAGTAGCGGTATCCGTTGCTGTGATATGTTAAAATTATGAAGAAGCATTATTTATTTTTCGTTTCGGTTGCATACTCATATCCCATTCTTCGTCCCTTGCAGGAAGAAATTTGGCGTAGAGGCGATGAAGTTGCGTGGTTTATTGAACCAGATTGTCCGGTTATGTTAGAAAAGAATGAAAAATGGATGCAGACGGTTCAAGAAGTAATGGATTATCACCCCATAGCAGTGTTCGCACCGGGCAATTATATTTATGACTTTTTCCCCGGAGTAAAAGTGTCTCTTTTCCATGGATATCCTATCAATAAGCGTGGAGATGAAAAAGACGATCATTTTTCCATTCGCGGATGGTTCGATATTTATTGTACACAAGGAGAAAGTAGTACCCTTCCTTTTAAGGAGTTTGAAAGAAAGTATGGTTTCTTTAAGGTATATGAGACTGGTTGGTGCAAGGCAGATTCTTTCGTGAAAAGGCATATGCAGGCTTCTTCGATTTTGCATGAACGTCCGGTCGTGCTGTATTCATCTACATTTACTAAGAACATAACTTCAGCTCCTTATTTATTTGATACTATTACACGTCTGGTTCAAGAGAAGAATTGGGATTGGATAATTTCGTTTCATCCTAAATATTCAGACTTGGAAGTGCTCAGAAAATATAAGAAACTGGCGGATACTTATTCGAATGTGGTGTTTCATAAGGATGGTATTGTTGATGCGGAGTTACTGGACAGTGCTGATATACTGTTGTCTGATGCGTCTTCTGTGATAGTGGAATTTATGATGCTTGATAAACCGGTAGTGACTTATTGTAATACAATGCCCGGTGCTCATTTGCTCAATGTGACAAATGTTAATGCATTAGAGAGCGCATTGGAGAATGCGCTTACTCGTCCTGCAGATTTGATGAAGGAAATTCGTGCATATGTAGGTAGGCATGAGGCGCATTTGGATGGTGAGTCATCTTCTCGGATACTGGATGCTGTGAATAACTATATTTGGTATTTTCAAGGTAAAACCAGAACTAAACCATGGAATCTAGTGCGTAAGTTTAAATTGCGATGGAGGCTGGGATACCCATTGGTGTCATCATTGGGAGTGTGGTGAACTGATGTCCGGTTTTAATGAATATGTGTTAATATTGAAAAAGTATGCTTAGTGTAAGTGTTATCCTGCCCAATTATAATCATTCTTCCTATTTGGAAGAACGTATAGAGAGTATCTTAAACCAGACTTATCAAGATTTTGAATTGATTTTGTTGGATGATTGTTCTACCGATGATAGTCGTGAAATACTTTTGAACTATAAGAACCATCCTAAGGTTTCAGCATTGGTGTTGAACGGAAAAAATACGGGAAATACATTCTTGCAGTGGGATAAGGGTATCTGTTTGGCAAAAGGAAAATATATTTGGATTGCAGAAAGTGACGATAGTGCAGACACTTGTTTTCTGGAGCGTACGGTTGCGGCCATGGAAAAGGAGCCTAAAGCGGTGATGTGCCTTACAGGATCTGTGCTGATAGATGAGCATGGTAATGAAATGAAACAAAAGTCACGAGATCGTTGGAAAGAGACGGGAGAAGTGAAATGTTTTGATGGTCATGAGTATGTGAAGCACAATCTGATGTATCGTAACTATGTTTATAATGCGAGTATGGTAGTCTTTTGCCGAGATGTATATGAAAAACTGGATAAATCATTTCAACTTTATCGCTGTGCAGGCGATTGGCTGTTTTGGGCAGAAGTGGCATGGCAGGGTGATGTACTGGAAGTACGCAGTAAGTTAAATCGTTTTCGTCAGCACACTAATAAAGTGAGTAGTCGTGCTAAATATTCCGGTGAGGGAGTATCCAATACTATAGATGTGATGAATTATATTTTATTACGTTCGCAAGTGTCGCGCTATAAACATTGGATGGTACAAGCTGAATGTTACCGGCTTATCCGGCGGCTTCATGTATCAAAAGATATCCGTGATGCTTTATTTATGAAAGGCCGTAAGGTAATGTCTGTTTCAACAACTCATTATTTTTTGGGGAAGACAAACCGGATACTTTCATTGTTTTTTCCTTGTCTGCCTACTCATCGTGGGGATAAGTATAAATAGTATTTTTTAATGATGAAAAAAGATGATACTATGGTGACGGTAGATAAACCTATGTTTTCCGTGATTATACCTTGTTACAATCAAGCTGTTTTTTTGTCTGATGCATTGGAATCAGTATTGGGACAGTCTTATAGGAATTGGGAAGCGATAGTGGTAAATGACGGCTCACCTGATGATACAGAGACTATAGCACGTGGATATATGCGGAAAGATACGCGTATAAAATATGTATATAAAGAAAACGGTGGATTGTCTTCTGCCCGGAACAAAGGGATAGCAATGGCTTTGGGTGAATTTATATTACCATTGGATGCAGATGATGTGATACAGCCGGAGTACATGGAAAGGGCCATGGATGCTTTTGAAAAGAGCCCCCAATTGCGGTTAGTTTATTGTCAGGGCATTTTTTTTGGAAAAGATACTGGGCTTTGGGAACTTTGGTATAAGGGTTATGAAAGGCTGCTTCTGGATAATAGCATTTTTTGTTCGGCTTTCTTTCGAAAGGTTGATTGGACACGAATCGGAGGATATGATGAGAATATGCGTCGAGGGCATGAAGATTGGGAGTTCTTCATTCGATTACTGAAGGACGGAGGAGAGGTGTGCCAGATTCCCCAGCCTCTTTTTAATTATCGCATAAAGGAGTCATCCATGATTACCATGGCGGTGAAAAAGGATGTTTTTCGTGAAACCGAGTTTTATATATATTCAAAGCATCGCGATGTTTATACCTCTTATTTTGGAGAGAGTGTGATCGGCCTTATCCGCGAGGTACTCTATTTGAGGAAAAAAAGAGAGATATATAAGAGTAAGTGGTATAGGAAACTCTATCATCAATATATAAAAAAAGCGTTCGTTTGGAAAAGAAAATGAAAATATCTATTATTACCATCAATTATAACAATGCTGTAGGTTTGGAGAAGACTTTACAAAGTGTTTTTAGCCAGACCTGTGCTGATTATGAATATATTGTAATAGACGGTGGAAGTGCGGATGATAGTAAAAATATAATTGTGGACAATAGGGATAAGTTCTCTTATTGGTGCT
>CALYZE010000100.1 GCA_945607605.1 uncultured Bacteroides sp. | reverse complement strand
ACTCGCGACCCTAACCTTGGCAAGGTTATGCTCTACCAACTGAGCTATTTCCGCATTCTATTATTATGTGAAGAGAAGGAGACTCGAACTCCCACGACATAACTGTCACTACCCCCTCAAAGTAGCGCGTCTACCAATTCCGCCACCTCTCCATCATATAGTTCAAAAAAATCAAAGAACCGATTACCCTACCTTTGTGCCCAGAACAGGACTCGAACCTGCATGCCTCTCGACACACGCACCTGAAACGTGCGCGTCTACCAATTCCGCCACCTGGGCATTGGGTATTGCAACCTACGTTGAGCGGAAAACGAGACTCGAACTCGCGACCCTAACCTTGGCAAGGTTATGCTCTACCAACTGAGCTATTTCCGCGTTTGCGGTTGCAAAGGTAGATATTTTCCTTAAACGAACAAACATTCTACATACTTTTTTCCCGCGAAAATGTATATTTTTATCCAATGTATGAGCAGGCTTTTGATAATCAACTCATTCTATCGCGATAATCTTCGTAAGAAAATTGCTTGAAAATTTCAGCACTTCCTTCTTTTGTCCACATCGCAATGGCGGGATGATGAATTCCGTTGAACATATGGGTCTTTACTGTCGTATAATGAATCATATCTTCAAACACAATTCGTTCGCCTACCTGCAGTTCGTGGTCAAAGCTCCAAAACCCCATGTAGTCTCCACTCAGACAAGAATTTCCTCCCAAACGATACACATGCGGTCCCCCATCTCCTATCTCGGCTCCACGCACAACGGGTTGGTAAGGCATTTCCAGACAGTCGGGCATGTGGCAAGTAAAGCTTACATTCAAAATAGCGGTACGAATTCCGCGATTTTCCACAACATCTACTACTTCAGAAGTCAACACACCCGTCTGCCAAGTAAAAGCAGAACCCGGTTCTAAGATAATGCGCAGATGGGGATACCGTTCTTTCAATCCTTGCAGCAAACGAATCAGATGCTCTACGTCATAATCTTTACGGGTCATCAGATGTCCACCGCCTAAATTCAACCATTTTATCTGAGAGAACCATTTGGAGAATTTCTTTTCCAGGTGTTCCAAAGTATGTTCCAGCTCGTAGGAAGAAGATTCGCAATGGCAATGGCAATGAAATCCTTCAATGCCTTGCGGAAGGGTTTCGGGCAACTGATCGGCCATCAGTCCGAAGCGGGTGCCGGGAGCGCACGGGTTATAGAGTTCGGTTTCTACCTCGGAATACTCCGGATTGATACGAACACCGCAGGATATGCCGCTTCCTTCGACAACGGTTCTTGGATAAAAGCGATTGAATTGTGCCAGTGAGTTAAAAGTAATGTGGCTGCTGCAACGCATTATTTCCGAAAAGTCATCTTCGGTATAGGCAGGCGAATAGGTATGTGCCTTGCTGCCAAACTCTTCCAACGCCAAACGAGCCTCGTAGACAGAACTTGCAGTGGAATGTTCGACGTATTCTCTAAAGATAGGAAAAGAACGCCACATGGCAAAGGATTTGAATGCAAGGATAATCTCAACTCCGGCACGATCGGCTACACCCTTTATCAAAGAAAGGTTGCTTCTCAAAAGCTCTTCTTCCATGATATAACAAGGAGAAGGGAACAGGGAAAATTCTTTATCTGTCATTTTATATATATACATTTTTTACTACTCAAAACAATCTTAAAAATACGAGCTACAAGAGATTTTAAACCCTCTTTGGAAATTTACTAAATTTCTTCCGGAGATTTACTAAATCTTCCTCCTCTTTTTAGTAAATCGTTGGAGGGCGATTAGTAAAAACAACCAAAGGCTTTTTTACCGCTTTTCAGTTGTAAAGGATATTTATTATCCTATAATCTTAAAACGTGCAAAGCGCAATAAAAGTTGTTTGTCTCCCGCGTTTCTGAAATGAATGGTCGCTTTGGCATTATCACCCGTTCCTTCCACCTTCATCACTTCACCCAAACCGAAACGTTCGTGTTCAATGAGTTGTCCGGTCTGTACTCCGTTCATCAGAGTTCCACCGGAAGATGCAGAAGCAGTGGAAGCAGAAGTACCGGAAGAAGGCGTCACTCGCTTCAGGTTGCGGGGAACAGTCGGCGAAATAATCGGTTGCTTGGAACGTGAAGATTCCTCTGATGAGCGGCGAGTGTTTCCTTCCTTATTATAGAAGGAGAAACTTCTCTGCTTCTCTCTCCGGAAGTTCTCTACCCCTTCCTCTACACGACGACTGATCAAGGCCTCTTGCGGCAAGCGCAGGAAGCGTGTATCAATGTCTTTGAGAAAACGGCTGGGGCTTCCAAACTCCATCTTGCCATAACGAAAACGTGACTTTGCGAACGAAAGGAAACAATGTTCCTCTGCACGGGTAATGGCCACATAAAACAACCGGCGTTCTTCTTCGAGCGCACGAGGCGAGTCGCCTACCATTCCACTTGGAAATAGATTTTCCTCCATGCCTACCACAAACACGTTCTTAAACTCCAGTCCCTTGGCCGAATGGACGGTCATCAGGGTTATTTTCTCATCATCGCCCTCCTTGTCGGAGTCCTGATCGGTAAGCAACGACACTTCCGACAGAAAATCTCCTAACAAGAGATTCGGATTTCCTTCTTCCTGCCGCTGGGCACAGAAGTCATTCATTCCATTTACCAGTTCTTCTATATTCTCTTTCCGACTCAGGTTTTCAGGAGAGTTGTCTTGACAAACATCGTTGATGATGCCTGACTGACGAATGATTTCAGTGCCTAATTCATAAGCATTCTTCTCCGTAACCTCGGCGATGAAGCCGGATATCAAGTCACGGAATCCTTGCAGCTTGCCGGTGGTGCCTTTATTCAGATTCAGTCCATACGTCAGTGGTTCGCAAAGCACAGCCCACAGGCTGACCTTATTTTCCGTAGCCGCAACAATGATTTTTCCTACGGTAGTATCGCCAATGCCTCGTGCCGGATAATTAATGATGCGCTTGAAAGCCTCTTCATCATTAGGATTCACTACCAAACGGTAATAGGCTATCACGTCTTTGATTTCCTTGCGCTGATAGAAGGACAAACCACCATAAATGCGATAAGGCATTCCCCGCTTGCGCATGGCTTCTTCAAACACACGACTTTGGGCATTGGTGCGGTAAAGCACGGCAAAATCAGAATAAACGTATCCTGCCTCACGACGCAGTTCTGCAATCTTGTTGACCACAATATCTCCTTCCTCCACATCGCTGTATGCTTGGTAAACACCAATAGACTCTCCTTTTTCTTTTTCGGAGAAAACTTCTTTACGTATCTGTCTTTCGTTCTTCTCTATCAGGCTGTTGGCGGCATGAACAATGGTTTGCGTAGAGCGATAGTTCTGCTCCAATTTGAAGACTTTAGTACCCGGATAAATCTTCGTGAAATACAGGATATTGTCAATATCAGCTCCACGAAAAGAGTAAATACTTTGGGCATCATCGCCCACTACACACACATGTTGATGATTCTTTGCCAACTGCAACACAATGCTGTGCTGGGCAAAATTCGTATCCTGATACTCATCTACCAACACGTAGCGAAACTGCTCCTGATAGCGAGCAAGTACCTCCGGATGGTCGCGAAACAAGAGAAAAGTATAGAATAGTAAATCGTCAAAATCCATAGCATCTGCTTGGCGGCAACGCTCCCAATACCGCTGATAGATATCACGGATAGCGGGCATTTTGGCGGCACGATCACCTTCGTAAGCCTCCTTATTGTTGGCATAGCTTGCCGGAGAAACCAAGTGATTCTTGGCGTTGGAGATACGCGCCTGCACGGTTCCCGGTTTATAGCTTTTCTCGTCCAGTCCCATCTCTTTGATGATGGAACGCAAAAGACTTTTACTGTCGGCTGTATCGTAAATGGTAAACTGTGAAGTAAAACCCAAATGCTGGGCTTCAACGTGCAAGATTCGAAGGAACATAGAGTGAAACGTTCCCATCCAAAGGTGACGGGCACGTTCGATTCCTACTTGACGACCGATGCGCTCTTTCATTTCTCGCGCAGCTTTGTTGGTAAACGTCAGCGCCAAAATATTCCAGGGTTGATAGCCATTGTCGAGTAGATAAGCAATCTTATAGGTCAACACACGTGTTTTTCCTGATCCGGCTCCGGCTATCACCAGTGAGGGACCGTCATTATAAAGCACCGCTTCACGCTGTCCTTCATTCAGTTCTTGTATATAATCGGGCATACTCCGTATCATCTAAATAAGGTAATAATGGGACAAAGATAAAAAAAGGTTCGGACACGGGCGAACAATTCGCTATGTTATCATGTTAGTATACTAAAGTTTCAAAATTTAATAATTGAACTTATGAATACGTTATTAATGACATTAATGCTAACAGTTATGACTTACGAAATGCCAAAACTTCCTTACGCTAACAATGCGTTGGAACCTGTAATCAGTCAGCAAACAATAGATTACCACTACGGTAAGCATCTACAAACTTATGTAAACAACCTCAATAACCTCGTCCCGGGTACAGAATTTGAAGGCAAAGATTTAAATACAATTGTGTCCACTGCACCAGACGGTGCTGTATTTAACAATGCGGGACAAGTATTGAATCATACCCTTTACTTCCTGCAATTCTCACCCAAACCTTCGCTGAGCGAACCGGTGGGCAAACTGGCAGAAGCCGTTAAGCGCGACTTCGGTAGTTTTGAGAATTTCAAGAAAGAGTTCAATGCAGCAGCTGTCGGACTGTTCGGTTCGGGTTGGGCATGGCTTTCAGTAGATAAAAACGGTAAGCTTCATATTACCAAAGAAGCCAACGGAAGCAATCCTGTACGCGCCGGACTAACTCCACTGATGGGATTTGATGTTTGGGAACACTCTTACTATCTTGACTATCAGAATCGCCGCGCCGATCACGTCAATGCCCTTTGGAGCATTATTGACTGGGCTGTGGTAAGTGAAAGAATGAAATAATTTTACATTAGTTCTCATAAAACCAGTTCACTGAGCACTCGTAAGTCAAAAGACTTACGAGTGCTTTTTTTGTTTAATTCTATATCTAACATATTTTAAAGGAAATCATTGGCTACTAAGATAAGTATTTCCTTAAATCCGCAGTCATATTATTTTCAGAGAATCCAAACACTTGAGGATGAATA
>CALYZE010000099.1 GCA_945607605.1 uncultured Bacteroides sp. | reverse complement strand
CATCTGCCAAAATATAATCAAAAGGCATATTATGGTTATCACGTATAATAGACATCCGCACATATCCCAGCGGCATATAACGGAACAGATTATGAAGAAAACCTCGTTCACGTATAGCATTATCTTTAATTCTGCGCAACTCAATGCAGATACTAATAATATTAGCCAAAGAGCTCAGCCATTGATAATCTTCGTTAGACCACATCATCGTACGATCCACCAAGTCAATTCCCATATAGCCCCACACTTGATCATTAGCGACCAATGGGACTGCCATCAAAGACTTAATACTCTGCTTTGCCAACATGCCATATTCACCAAACGCCAATTCTGGAAGCTGTCCCAATGTTTCCAAAAGAATAGGTTTCTGCGACAAGATTTGTGAGGTCCACCACGGGAGAACGGAAGTCGGTACATTTCGCAAATTATCAATTTCCGAGGGTACACCCGGTGCTACTACTTCATAGATACAATCCTGATGGATATATTCATCGTCATATTCGAATATATACACACGTCCTCCATGAAAAAAATCAAGGATATCTCTCAGTATTTCATAAATACCAGAACCTATTTCATCATCTTTAAGGAAACGGAACAGAGAATGGGAAATAGAATTTTGGCGATACAACAAATCATTCACTCGACGCATCACCTGCTTATCCTGCTCATTATCGGGCTTATTCACACGCTGAAGTATCCCAAAAACCTTCAGTCCTCCATCTGGCAAATACTCTTTGTAACCCATACGCGAATATACCCATATCATCCCTTCAGCAGAATAGATAGGAAAAGTCTGCTCGTATACATCCAAGTGTTTGATAGATAAAAATTCACGGCTGATACGCCCTCGATAATCTTCACGTATCATCTGTCCAAACTCTCTAAAGCTCAACACCTCATTTTCCAAACCTAAAAGTTTGCTCACAAACTCGGAGCAAAGATACTGGTTGGAGGAAAAGTCAGCTTCCCACCACCCAATGCGTCCTAATGTGGACAAGCGACGAAAGCGTTCACTATCATTACAATGAGTAGTAACCATATCCTTCTGTTTTAATTGAGTTTACAAAAATAAAGATGTTTCTCTACTTAAACACGTAATAAAACCGTAATGTTTTCGAGAGTGAAATGTATAAGCTACGTATTATCCTTGTAACAGTTTCTCTCCATCTTTGCATCGGATTAAGAATGTATAAAAAATGAACATGAAACAAGATTTCAGGAAGATCATCTTCCTACTTTTACTACTAACACTCTCTACCATGGGCACCATGGCAGATACTCTAAAAGGAGTTATCATTGACAAGCAGACCAAAGAACCGTTAACCGGAGCTACCGTACAGATAGCCGGTACATCCAGAGGTGCTGTGGCAGATATAGATGGTAATTACGTATTAGAAGCAAAGAGCGGTATCTATACCTTGACCGTGAAATACATCGGTTACAAAGACCTAATCCTAAGTGCAATAAAAGTGAATGGCGAAATCTTGTTGAATTTTGAAATGGACAGTGACGCACAAACCCTGAATGAAGTAGCAGTCACAGCCAAGAAAAATCTGGAAGGTGAACGTGCCTTGCAAATGGAGCGCCAAAAAGCGACCCTTTCCATTGAAAATTTAGGAGCTAAGGAAATGGGAATCAAAGGTATCAGCAATGTAGAAGAAGGTGTAAAGAAAATAACAGGCATTTCTATCACCAGTGCCGGACAATTGATTGTTCGCGGGCTTGGTGATCGGTATAGTGCAACCACCTTGAACGGACTTCCCATCGCTTCACCGAACCCGGACAACAAGTTGATTCCCCTCGATCTCTTTCCAGCAAGTACCGTACAAAACATTACGGTGAGCAAAGTATATGATGCAGGCTCCTTTGCCGACTATTCCGGTGCACACATAGACATTAATACCAAAGAAAACGTTACCAGGGATTTCTTTAACATCAGCTTCAATCTAGGCGGCAAACTCAACACACTAGGTAAGGCACACTATCAAATGAACAGAGACGGTTCACTCATCAAAACCTCCTCCATAGACCAGACAGCGTTGAATATGAGTAAATCTGAATTCAACGAATACGTAAAAACAAAAGATATATTCAAGACCTCTTTTGCCGTCAGTAAGAAGACTTCTTTACCCGAAATGGGTGGAAATTTCAGTTTCGGGAAAAACTTCGATATAGGAAATCAAACATTGAGCATACTAGCATCCATCAATGCAGGAAACGGGCATCAAACGATGAACAATACATTCTACAAAACATTGGAAGCCAATGGTAATACGTTGGATGATTTCCGCTATGATGCCTATACAGACGAGTTGAGACTAGCAACGCTGGGTTATCTAGGCTATAGACTCCGCAAGCATGACCGCATTGGTTATACTTTCTTCTACGCTCGCAACGCCCATGATACTTACCAACGTCGGGAAGGTAAAGACTCTGAAGGTTATGAACTGATCGGTAGCAACAATATCACTCACATCTATACTCTTCAAAATCACCAACTAAACGGTTTACATAGCTTTGGCGAACAGGAACAATGGGAACTCACTTGGGGAGGTTCTTACGGCCAAACCAGCAGCGAAGAACCTGACCGGCGCCAAGTAATGTATGTTAGGAACAGTCAGAGAGGACTCAATCTCTTCACCTTGAATCAGCAAGAGACTGCACGCTACTTCGGTGAACTGAATGAAGATGAATGGAACGCTCATCTGGACTTAAAATGGAAATGGAGTAAACAGAATTTGCTAAAAGCCGGTTTCAATTACAAGGATAAGAATCGTGACTATGCTGGTACACGTTTCTACTACGATGTCAGGAAGCTGAAACCCATCATCGATAATATATACGATACAAATGATTTCCTGAATCACGAAAATATAGCTAACGGTAACATATCCGTAGGGCGCTACATGTATCCTTACGAAACTTATAAAGCAGGCAACGACATTTATGCCGGTTATGTACTGACCGATCTCTATCCCACAGAGTCGATCTTAGTAAACCTAGGCATGAGGTATGAAATCAGCAAGCAGTGGGTAAAGTATGCTACAGACGGTGGTGAGAAATACTCCAAACGCCGCAACTTAGATAAAAACGATTTCTTTCCCACCTTGAATTTGAGGTATGCCGTAAACAAAGAAAACAGCCTTCGCTTCTCGGCTTCTCGTACTGTTACCCGCCCGTCCTTCATAGAAATGGCCCCCTTTCTCTACCAAGAATCCTATGGTTCAGCACAAATTCGAGGGAATGCAGAATTGGAGAACGGTTACAATCTCAACTTCGATTTGAGATATGAACTTTTCAAGAAGAACGGCGATATGATCTCCGTAACTGGTTACTTCAAATATTTAGACAAACCTATAGAACGCACCCAAATGCTCAATGGAGGCAGTACGATACACTCTTTCAACAATGCAGATAATGGTATGGCAAGTGGTGTGGAAGTGGAAGTTCGTAAACAACTCATATACGACCTGCGACTAGGTGTCAATATCAGTTATATGTACACCAACGTAAAATTACCCGAAAATGGTGCCTACACCAATAAGGAACGTTCTTTGCAAGGAGCATCACCCGTACTCGTGAATGCCGATCTGACCTATTCTCCACGTTTCGGAGAAGATCGTCAACTAAACTTAGCTTTGCTGTACAACCTACAAGGCAGTCGCATCCATTCGGTAGGAATATCCGGGCTTGGAGACGTAAAACAACAAGCTGTACACACACTGAATTTCAACGCTGGTTACAATTTCAACAAACACTTCAGTATGAAACTACAAATAAATGACTTGTTGAGTCGTGCCATCATCTTCAAACAAGACGTTCCGAAAACAGGACAGAATATTGAGGTAGAACGATATAAAAAAGGTACAAATCTCGAAGTAGGATTCAGCTATAACTTTTAACAAAAAAGGGGGAACCCTCTTATTTATTACTAACAATAAAACAAATCAAATGATGAAATCTTTAAACTGGAAATTGTATTCTCTAGCTCTCATAGCTGGAATGTTTCTCATCACTTCATGTAGCGACACCAACCATGGAGACGGAGGTGATAACGATAATGGAGTTGAAGAAGGTACCACTCTAAAAGGTATCCTCACCTCGAACATGATCTTGAAAGCCGGTAATTCCTATAAACTGAGCGGCGAGTTCATTGTTGAAAATGGGGCAACCTTGCAAATCGAAGAAGGTGTCACCATTGCTGCTATCAGCGACGATGACATCGTAGATTATATCCTTGTGAAACAGGGAGGTAAAATTAATGCGGTAGGTACAGCCATCAAACCTATCGTAATGACCAGCGACTTGAAAGAACCGGGCGCATGGGGTGGCATTCACATTTGTGGTAAAGCACAAACCAATGTCGGTTTGGGAGTATCTGAAATTGGTGACGCTGCTTATGGAGGTAATGACGATACTGACAATTCCGGCATACTGCGATATGTTCGCGTAGAATATAGCGGATACGCATTCAACCCTGAGAAGGAGGCTAACGGTATCACCTTTTACGGTGTAGGTAGCGGCACAACGGTTGATCATTGCGAGGTCTACAAAGGTTCTGATGATGGTTTTGAATTTTTCGGCGGTACGGTTAACATTAGCAATATGATAGTGGTAAGTTGTAGCGATGACTCCTATGACTGGACAGAAGGTTGGAGAGGCACAGGTACAAATCTCGTGGCTTACCAAGAGCCACAAGCCACACTGGGTTACGATTGCGACTGCCTCATCGAAGCTGACAACTATGAAAATGACTTTACTGCAACTCCAATTGCTCACCCTACCTTGAAAAACCTCATATTAGTAGGCAATGGCTCTACTGAAAACAAACGCGGTGTTCGTTTACGTCGTGGCACTCAAGTTAGCATAGACAATGCCAAAGTTTGTGGCAAAGGAAATGCAGTTACCTTGGAAAGTGAAGAAACAGAAAATGCTTTGCTAGCAGGTATTTCCAAACTCTCTAACATGACAGTTGATTCTGCTCTAAAAAGTGAAAAAGGCATCTATACCAACCCTGCATTTATCGCTGCCGGAAACACTATTGACGCTAATCTAACCTATGGTTCTTTCGAAGCTATCAAGGCTGAATGTGACTGGATGAGTGGTAATTGGGTGAAATAAGACACCTATTGATGTCCCATATAAAAGTTGTTTAATCAAAA
>CALYZE010000098.1 GCA_945607605.1 uncultured Bacteroides sp. | reverse complement strand
CTTTCACTACTTTGCACTCCTACTGCAACAGCTTTGCAGCGCCACTGCATACAGCTTTGCAGTAGCGTTGCAACTGTTTTGCATTCACGCTGCAAACCATATGTAGCAAGCTTGCAGTGTGAATGCGTTCATCTATAACTATTTACTAACTAAGTGTGAAATCTACAATGATCCCAATAGATGCTTTGGGCTCTCGTTACTGAATCCGCCCCTCAGGCTTTTGGAAATCATTCTTGCTCATTTTCCTTGCTTGTTTCTCCTTGCTTCCATCCTCAATCACAAGCGTGAGCGAATCCTTCCATGACAAGAGAGACGAGAGAGCCGAGATATCGCACGATACAGTGCGGTAATTAGTGCTTGTTTTCGTCCACCCGTTAGGAATAGAAGGGTTGTAGCAAAGTTGCAAACGCAGGGTATCGGCTTCTTGTTTGTCCAAGCTATATACTAAATTTACCTCGCCATTGCTTACTTTGCCACTTTCGTGGTTGAAGGTGGCAAACCCTGCCGATAAATCCATGTAACCGCCGGATATACGGGAGATGCGTAATAATTCGGGGACTGTGCAGCGCTCCTTGTCCGTAATATGGGCAGATTCTGCTGCTTCTTGAGTGATGGGATAGAACACATCGTAGGCCTCTATGGCACGAACATGTACATTATCAATATACTTTATACCGCTTGCTGAGGTAGCCCAATCACTTTCCATGTATGAAAAATTGAAGTAACCTCTTTCCTTATCGGCAAGTTCGGTGCTGTACGAGATAGCCAATCCTCCATGGTGACCTAAATAACAGTAATAACCGGTTTCTGCATTTCCTACAATGGTGGCCACGTCAGCAAATCCTCGGGAGCCGTCATCCTCTGGCCCCATATGACAACTTGCAAAGCTAAGCAGGCAGATCAGTACCATAATGCTTGAATGTAATTTTTTCATAGTCTTCTCTTTTTATAGGCTATTGATAATGAAGATAATTGTTCTGCTTTTCTAACGGGCTTCGTACAAATATATGCATTTTCTTCAAAAAACAAGGGAAGTATATCTCCTTTTTTAACGGAATTTGTCATCCATGACTCCTCATTTTTTACGATAGCTGTGATGCAGGATAAACTGTGTCCTTCTTCCTTTTGACTAAAAGACAAATAACTCCGTTGTCAGTTGTAGATATCAGGAATTATTTTTATATTGCGGCAGATATCAGTCAGTAATGGCTGACAATTTGTAACCTTGTTTTGTCTTATTATTATGGAGATAACCCTCGATAACACATTGCCTCCTTATCCCTCCTTCATAGAGGGCATCAGGCGGGCGCCCGACCGTGGCTACACACTTACCCCTTCGCAAACAGCCACGGCGTTGAAGAATGCCTTGCGCTATATTCCTAAAACATGGCACGAAACTCTGGCTCCGGAATTTATGGAAGAACTTCGTACGCGTGGACGAATCTACGGGTACCGCTACCGCCCGGAAGGAGACTTGAAAGCAAAGCCCATCGACGAATACCGAGGGAATTGTCTGGAAGGAAAAGCTTTCCAAGTGATGATTGACAACAATCTTTGTTTTGACATTGCTCTCTATCCCTACGAGTTGGTTACGTATGGCGAAACGGGACAGGTTTGTCAAAACTGGATGCAGTATCGGCTTATCAAACAATACCTTGAAGTGCTGACGTGTGAACAGACGTTGGTTATTGAGAGCGGGCATCCGTTGGGACTTTTCAAGTCGAAACCGGAAGCTCCCCGCGTTATTATTACCAATGCCTTGATGGTAGGGCTTTACGATAATCAAAAAGACTGGCATACGGCCATGCAGATGGGAGTTGCCAACTACGGACAGATGACGGCCGGCGGATGGATGTACATTGGTCCGCAAGGTATTGTACACGGCACTTTCAATACACTTCTGAATGCAGGGCGTTTGAAACTGGGCATTCCGCAGGACGGTGATTTAAGGGGGCGACTCTTTGTCTCTTCCGGTTTGGGCGGTATGAGTGGTGCACAGCCCAAGGCTGCTGAAATGGCCGGTGCGGCTGCCATTATTGCCGAGGTAGATGCTTCCCGTATAGAGACTCGCCACAGTCAGGGATGGGTAGGACATGCTACAGATTCGTTGGAGGAAGCGTTCGCTTTAACACAAAAAGCGATGGATAACCGTCAACCCATCTCCGTGGCTTATCATGGAAATGTGGTCGACTTAGTAGAATATGCTGTACAGAAGAACCTGCCAATTGATTTGCTTTCCGATCAAACCTCCTGCCACGCTACTTATGAGGGTGGTTATTGTCCCGTGGAGCTGACTTTTGAACAGCGCACAGACTGGTTGCATGAAGATCCTGCCCAATTTCGGAAACTGGTGGATCGCTCGTTGAAGCGTCATTTTGAGGCGATTCGAGCATTGGTGAAGCGCGGTACCTACTTCTTTGATTATGGAAACTCCTTTATGAAAGCCGTTTATGATGCGGGTGTAGACGAAATTGCACAAGACGGAGATGATAAGAACGGCTTCATTTTCCCCAGTTATGTAGAAGATATTATGGGGCCGGAATTGTTTGATTACGGTTACGGACCTTTTCGCTGGGTATGCCTGAGCGGAAAGCACGAAGATTTAGTGAAAACCGACCGTGCAGCTATGGAATGCATGGATCCTACGCGGCGTGGGCAGGATTTGGATAATTATAATTGGATTCGGGATGCGGAGAAAAATAATCTTGTGGTGGGTACACAAGCACGCATTCTTTATCAGGATGCCGAAGGGCGCATGAATATTGCGTTGCGTTTCAATGA
Organism: uncultured Bacteroides sp.; assembly: GCA_945607605.1. Taxonomy (GTDB): domain Bacteria; phylum Bacteroidota; class Bacteroidia; order Bacteroidales; family Bacteroidaceae; genus Bacteroides. The sequence continues at coordinate 2,633 of CALYZE010000098.1, read as the reverse complement.
GATGGTGCGTAAAGGTGAGGTTGGCCCAATTATGCTGGGACGAGATCACCACGATGTCAGCGGCACGGATTCTCCGTTCCGTGAAACGTCCAATATCAAAGACGGCAGTAATGTCATGGCGGATATGGCGGTGCAATGCTTTGCCGGCAACTGCGCACGAGGCATGAGCCTGGTGGCTTTGCACAATGGTGGCGGTGTAGGGATTGGTAAAGCGATCAACGGTGGTTTCGGTATGGTGTGTGATGGTTCCGAAAGGGTAGATGCTATATTGCGCTCGGCCATGTTGTGGGATGTAATGGGCGGGGTGGCGCGTCGTTCGTGGGCACGCAATCCGCATGCCATCGAGACCAGTGAGGAGTTTAACCGCACGCATGCGGATGGCTATCACATCACGATGCCCTATGTGGCGGATGAAGAGTTGATAAAAAAATGTATAACTGATAAGTGAGTCATTGTTTCAGTTTTCCATCTTATAAAGAATGAATGGTATGAATAAAATCATTGAATGTGTCCCCAACTTCAGCGAGGGACGCGATTTGCAGAAAATAGATCAGATTGTGGCTCCCTTTCGTGGCCGTCAGGGGGTAAAACTGTTGGACTACAGTCATGATGAAGATCATAATCGTTTGGTAGTGACCGTTGTAGGCGAACCCGAACCTTTGCGTGAGGCTGTGTTGGAAGCCATCGGGGTAGCTGTTCAGCTTATCGACCTCAATAGCCATCAGGGGCAACATCCTCGGATGGGTGCGGTTGATGTGGTGCCGTTCATTCCCATTAAGAATGTAACGATGGAAGAAGCTGTTGCCCTTTCTAAGGAGGTGGCTGAAGAAGCGGCCAAACGGTATGGGCTGCCTGTCTTCTTGTACGAAAAATCTGCGTCGGCCTCTCATCGCGAAAATCTTGCCGCCATTCGTAAAGGAGAATTTGAGGGGATGGTCGAAAAGATGAAACAACCGGAATGGCATCCTGATTTTGGTCCTGCAGAGAGACACGCTACTGCCGGAACCGTGGCTATCGGTGCTCGCATGCCTTTGGTGGCTTACAATGTAAACCTCAGTACGCCCAGTTTGGAGATTGCTCATGATATTGCCAAAAAAGTTCGTTTCGTCGGTGGTGGCTTGCGCTACTGCAAAGCGATGGGCGTGGAATTGAAAGACCGAGGCATCACCCAAGTCTCCATCAACATGACAGACTTTACTCGAACTTCACTCTACCGGGCTTTTGAGTTGGTACGTATTGAAGCGCGTCGTTACGGTGTCAGCATCGTGGGTAGTGAAATTATCGGATTGGTACCTATGGAAGCACTGATTGATACTGCTTCCTATTACTTGGGGTTGGAGAATTTCTCGATGCAGCAAGTGTTGGAAGCAAGAATTATGGAGTAAAAAAGAAAAGAAAATGATGAAAGAGAATCTTATTCTATTCAATGCCCGGGTGGTGACTCCGGTCGGCTTTTCTGCCTGTTGTGGGGCAGAGATGGGGAAACTTCGCATTCTTGACAAGGCTACGATAGAAGTTACCGACGGCATCATTACCTATGTGGGCGAGAATCGGGGCGAGGAACGAGATGGTTATTATCAACACTATTGGCATTACAACGCTCGTGGAAAATGTGTGTTGCCCGGCTTCGTAGATTCTCATACTCATTTTGTTTTCGGAGGCGAACGTGCCGAAGAGTTTTCCTGGCGCTTGAAGGGGGAAAGTTATATGTCCATTATGCAACGGGGGGGTGGCATTGTCAGTACAGTGAAAGCAACTCGTGCCTGCAACTTTATCCAATTGCGCAGCAAAGGTGAAGCTTTTTTGAAACAGATGAGTGCCATGGGGGTTACCACTGTGGAAGGGAAGAGTGGCTACGGCTTGGATCGGGAAACGGAACTTCTTCAACTTCGGGTCATGCGTAGCCTGAACAACGATGAGCATAAGCGGGTAGATGTCGTTTCTACGTTTCTCGGTGCTCATGCTGTTCCCGAAGAGTATAGCGGACGCGCGGAGGAGTATCTCGATTTCATGATCCGTGAAGTGATGCCTGGCGTGGTACAAAATGACTTGGCTGAATTCTGCGATATCTTTTGTGAGCAAGGGGTTTTCTCTATCGAACAATCCCGGCGCCTGCTACTTGCTGCTCAGGAAATGGGATTTAAACTGAAGCTCCATGCCGATGAGATTGTTCCTTTGGGGGGTGCCGGACTAGCAGCTGAATTGTCGGCCGTTTCAGCCGATCATCTGTTACATGCTTCGGATGTTGATATCTGTGCAATGGCCGATAAAGGGGTAGTGGCTACCTTACTTCCACTCACTGCCTTTGCCTTGAAAGAACCCTATGCTCGTGGCAGAGAAATGATTGATGCCGGGTGTGCGGTAGCTCTGGCTACCGACCTTAATCCCGGTAGTTGTTTTTCCGGTTCCATTCCGTTGACCTTTGCTTTGGCGTGTATTCACATGAAGATGAGTGTTGAAGAGGCTATTACCGCTCTTACACTGAACGGAGCCGCTGCCTTGAATCGTGCGGATTGTATCGGTAGCATTGAGGTGGGTAAGAAGGGAGACTTTGCCGTGCTAAATACAGATAATTATCATTTCTTACCTTATTATATAGGTATGAACTGTGTCCAGACTACGATTAAAGAAGG
>CALYZE010000097.1 GCA_945607605.1 uncultured Bacteroides sp. | reverse complement strand
GCCAAAGTCCATGCAGCAAATACCCATGACAGTGTCGGTGCAGCCACCACCATAGAATAGCTTAGGTACTCATTTCCACGCCTCAAGAAGATTATCGCCGATAGCGGATACAAAGGTAAGCTGGCGGACAAGGTGAAAGACTTGGGATGGGAATTATCGGTAGTACTTCGACCTAACGAATTCTCAAAGAGGTTCCAAGTAATCCCGCTACGCTGGATTGTTGAGGGAACCTTCGCATGGATTGAAAATTACAGAAGAATGACCACCGATTATGAATTTCGAACAGAATCCGCCGAAGCGATGTTGCAAATAATCTTCTGCCAAATCATGCTTAAGAAAATTAAGCAATAAATTCAAAACAATTTCTTAATAATTCATTGAGTTCGTGTGATAAACCGAAAAATATTGCGACAAATAGGGAAAATATCAACCTAATTATTTATCTTTGTTAGCTTGAAAAGTTAGCATACTAAAAACAATAAAAACAATGAAGGATTTTCTAAAATTTACGCTTGCCACCATTATCGGTATCATTGTATCGAGCGCCATTTTATTTTTCATCAGCATTCTGGTGTTTTTCAGTATGGTATCATCATCGGAGTCGGAGACGCAAGTACGCAAGAACTCTATTATGATGCTTGATCTGAACGGCGCGTTGGCTGAACGTAGCCAAGACAACCCACTTGACTTCCTTTTGAGTGATGAATACAATAACTATGGATTGGATGACATTCTTTCCTCCATCAAGAAGGCAAAAGAGAATGACGAAATTAAAGGCATTTACATTCAAGCTACGTCGTTGACTACTAGTTTTGCTTCATTAGAAGAGATACGCGCTGCCTTGAAAGATTTCAAAGAATCTGGCAAGTTCATCGTAGCCTATGGTGATTTCTACACACAAGGACTTTATTATCTATCAAGCGTAGCAGATAAAGTTTTGCTCAACCCACAAGGTGCGGTTGAATGGAGAGGTCTCGCTTCAGCTCCCATGTTCTTCAAAGATTTATTGACAAAAGTCGGTGTCGAGATGCAAATCTTCAAAGTAGGCACCTATAAATCGGCAGTAGAACCATTTATTGCTACTGAGATGAGTCCTGCGAACCGCGAACAGATTAATGCTTATCTAAGTTCCATTTGGGGACAGCTTACAAACGATATTTCAGAATCACGCAAGATTTCCACCGACTCTCTGAATGCTATTGCAGACTGCATGCTGATGTTCTATCCTGCAGAAGAAAGTGTAAAGTGCGGACTTGCCGACACCTTAATATATAAGAATGATGTACGCAACTATCTGAAAACAATGGTTGGGATAGACAAAGACGATCGCATGCCCGTACTTGGATTAAAGGACATGATCAATGTTAAAAAGAACATACCTAAAGACAAGAGTGGAAATGTAATTGCTGTCTATTATGCCTACGGAGAAATAAACAACGGTGCTTTTTCTTCTACCGGTGAAGAGGGTATCAACTCCGTAAAAGTAATCAAGGACTTGCGCAAACTACAGGAGGATGAAGATGTAAAGGCTGTAGTGCTTCGGGTAAATTCACCAGGTGGAAGTGCTTACGCTTCCGAACAGATATGGTACGCCATTAACCAACTGAAAAAGGAAAAACCAGTCATTGTTTCCATGGGTGACTATGCCGCGTCTGGTGGCTACTATATTGCTTGTAACGCAGATACCATCGTAGCTGATCCAACTACATTGACCGGTTCTATCGGCATCTTCGGCATGTTCCCTAACGCTAAAGGCCTGACTGACAAAATAGGCATCAACTTCGATGTAGTAAAAACCAATGAATATGCAGACTTCGGCATGATAACCCGCCCTATGAGCGAAGGAGAAAAAGGATTGATGCAAATGAATGTCAACAAGGGATATGATACCTTCTTAACACGTTGCTCCGAAGGTCGTGGCATCAGCAAAGAAGAACTAGATAAAATTGCCCAAGGTAGAGTTTGGACAGGTAATAAAGCAAAAGAGTTGGGACTAGTAGATGAATTAGGAGGACTTGACAGAGCTGTTGAAATAGCCATTGCTAAAGCAGGAGTTAATGCCTACACCGTCATGAGTTTCCCGAAGAAAAAAATGTTTTTCGAAAGCTTAATGTCCACAAATCCTGGTAATTATATCAAAGCTCGTATGCTTCATAGTAAAATAGGAGAAATGTATCAACAGTTCAGCATACTTGAAAATTTTGACGAACGCGACCGTATACAAGCACGCATGCCTTTTGATCTAAATATTCAATAACCGACAATATAGCCGGAAACAGATTTCATTTGCGAAATACTGGCATTTTTAGAATGGAGGAAAATTTTATTAAAAAACATCATTGGCTATATCCCCTATCCTGGTTCTACGGAATGGGCGTATTCCTACGAAATAAACTCTTTGACTGGGGATGGATCCGGTCAAAGAGTTTTGATGCTCCTGTGATATGCGTGGGAAATCTAGCTGCAGGTGGAACAGGTAAGACACCGCACACAGAATACCTGATAAAGTTACTACAGAAGAACGGTTTGAACGTTGCCACTCTTAGCCGCGGTTACAAACGAAAAAGCAAAGGATTTATCTTGGCTGACCATCAAAGCGATGTTCACCAAATCGGTGACGAGCCTTATCAAATAAAAAGCAAATACCCCAATATACGAGTGGCTGTAGATGAAGATCGTTGCAACGGCATTCAGCAGCTACTAAATCTAGACAAACCGGCTGTAGACGTCATCTTGCTGGATGACGCTTTCCAACATCGTTACGTAAAAGCGGGAATAAACATCTTATTGACTGATTTTCACCGGCTATTGTGCGATGATGCCTTACTTCCTGTCGGAAGGCTACGTGAACCTACCAGTGGCAAGAGTCGGGCACAAATTGTGATTGTTACCAAATGTCCCAATGACATCAAGCCAATAGACTTCAATATCATCACCAAGCGACTGAGTCTATATGCATACCAAGAATTATATTTTTCACGTTTTCGCTACGGTATGTTACAGCCGTTATTTCCCAAAAATTCCAATAGCCGTAAAACACTCTCTTCGTTAAAAGAAGATGAACAAGTACTACTGGTTACAGGTATTGCCTCTCCTATTTCATTAGTGAAAGAAGTTGAATTTTATTCTTCGCATGTTAGTCTTCTGGCCTTTGACGATCATCATGACTTTACCGCCAAAGATCTGCAACAAATAAAAGAACAGTTTTTGAATTTAGAAAGCTCTAATCGTTTGATAATCACAACAGAGAAAGATGCCACAAGATTGCAATCTCACCCGGCACTTGAAGAAACACTAAAACCGTATATCTACGTACTACCGATAGATATAGAGATCTTACAAAATCAACAACAGATATTTAACCAAAACATTATTGGCTATGTTAGAACGAATTCAAGAAACCGCAGCTTATCTGAAAAGTAAGATGCATACGCACCCTGAAACAGCAATTATACTCGGTACTGGACTTGGAAGCCTTGCCGGTGAAATCACCGATAAGTATGAAATAAAGTACGAAGACATCCCTAATTTCCCCGTCTCTACTGTAGAAGGGCATAGTGGTAAACTAATCTTTGGTAAGCTGGGCAATAAAGACATCATGGCAATGCAAGGACGCTTTCATTACTATGAAGGTTATTCCATGACCGAGGTAACCTTCCCAGTACGTGTTATGCGTGAATTGGGTATTAAAACTCTGTTCGTCTCTAATGCTAGCGGAGGAACCAATCCTGACTTCGAAATCGGTGACCTAATGATCATCACTGACCACATAAATTATTTTCCTGAACACCCGCTCCGTGGCAAGAATATTCCCTATGGACCACGTTTCCCGGATATGAGTGAGGCGTACGACAAAGATCTTATCCAAAAGGCGGATGCTATTGCTGCTGAAAAGGGTATAAAAGTCCAACATGGCGTTTATATCGGCACACAAGGGCCAACTTTTGAAACTCCTGCAGAATACAAATTATTTCACATTTTAGGAGCGGATGCCGTAGGTATGTCCACCGTACCTGAAGTAATCGTTGCGAATCATTGCCGCATTAAGGTGTTTGGCGTTTCTGTTATCACTGATCTCGGTGTAGAAGGCAAAATTGTAGAAGTCTCTCACGAGGAAGTGCAAAAAGCCGCAGATGAAGCCCAGCCAAGAATGACGGAGATTATGAGGGAATTAATTAATAGAGCCTAAAGGTGATTAATACTGAAACATTAATCAGTAAATACCATAATAATGAGAACAGAAATATCAACCTTGGGTGAGTTCGGTCTGATACGCCGTCTTACCGAAGGCATTGAACTAAAAAATAAATCAAGCCAATATGGCATTGGCGATGATGCCGCCGTCCTCTCCTATCCTTCTGAAAAGGAAATACTGGTCACTACTGACCTATTAATGGAAGGAGTGCATTTCGACCTTACATACGTACCTCTCAAGCATTTGGGATATAAATCCGCAATAGTCAACTTCTCCGATATCTATGCTATGAACGGTATCCCTCGGCAAATCACGGTTTCCTTGGGATTATCAAAACGTTTCAGCGTCGAAGACATGGAAGAGTTATATGCAGGCATCCGTTTGGCTTGCGAAGAGTATGAAGTAGATATTGTCGGCGGTGATACTTCCTCTTCTTATACAGGACTTACAATCAGCATTACTTGCATTGGTGAAGGCGAAAAAGGTAAAGTTGTATTTCGTAACGGCGCCAACGAAACAGACCTTATCTGTGTTTCCGGTGATTTAGGCGCTGCCTACATGGGCTTGCAACTTCTAGAGCGTGAAAAATCAGTCCTTCATGGAGCTGATAAAAATGTGCAACCTGATTTTTCTGGTAAGGAATATCTTTTAGAACGTCAACTGAAGCCAGAAGCACGTCGTGATATTATCGAGAAATTAGCAGAAGAAGAGATACGCCCTACCTCCATGATGGATATTTCTGATGGTCTTTCTTCTGAATTGCTGCATATCTGTACTCAAAGCAAAGTCGGTTGTCGGATTTACGAAGAACATATTCCCATTGACTACCAAACTGCTGTCATGGCAGAGGAGTTCAACATGAATCTAACGATTTGTGCCCTCAATGGTGGTGATGACTACGAGTTGCTATTCACTGTTCCCATCTCCGATCATGAAAAAGTATCTGAGATGGAAGGCATCAAGCTAATAGGTCACATTACAAAACAGGAGTTGGGGTGTGCTCTGATTACCCGCGACGGACAAGAATTTGAACTAAAAGCACAGGGTTGGAATTCGTTACAGGAAGAAACGGACCCTATCGAAAAGCCTGAATAAAAATTTCCAATATTTTTTCACAAACAGAAACGCTGATAATTAACTAGATAAGTATTTGTCAGCGCTTTTTATTTCCAAAGTTCTTGCATAGTCCAAAAGTTTCACTACCTTTGCAACCGAAAAAGAGATAGTAATGGTGCCATAGCTCAGTTGGTAGAGCAAAGGACTGAAAATCCTTGTGTCCCCG
>CALYZE010000096.1 GCA_945607605.1 uncultured Bacteroides sp. | reverse complement strand
TAAGAAATGTTTATGGATAAAATTAAAATTGGTTTAGCTGCTTATGGCATGTCCGGGCAGATATTTCACGCTCCTTTTATATCTACGAATTCTCATTTCGAATTGGTAGCAATTACAGAACGCAGTAAGAACTTATCTTGGGAAAAATATCCTGACGTTCATGTAACCCGTAGTTTTGATGAACTGATAGATATGAATGAGCTGGATATGGTGGTAGTGAATACACCGGATATCACTCATTATGATTATGCACATCGTGCCCTTGAAGCGGGTAAGCATGTGATTGTAGAAAAACCTTTTACGATGACTGTAGCAGAGGGAGAGAAACTTGTCGCTTTAGCTGCTGAAAAAGGATTGATACTAAGCGTTTTTCAGAATCGCCGTTGGGATGGTGATTTTCTTACGGTAAAAGAAATTTTAGCCAAGGGATTGCTAGGACGTTTGGTGGAATTTGAATCAACTTTCCCACGTTATCGGAATGCTATAAGGCCAAATACTTGGAAAGAAACAGGAGAAAGTGGAGGAGGACTTACCTATAACTTGGGTTCTCATATCATTGACCAAGCAGTACAGTTATTCGGTATGCCGGATGCTGTATTTGCCGATGTTGCTACTCTGCGCAATGGTGGCATGGTAGATGATTATTTTATAATTCATCTTTTAAAACCTTCCAAAGCTCCGAATATAAGAATTACTTTGAAGGCCAGTTATCTCATGTGTGAGGAGGAACCGCGTTTTGTTTTACATGGTACTGAAGGATCTTATGTTAAATATGGTCTTGATAGGCAGGAAGCAGACTTGACAAAGGGTTTATTGCCTGATCATTCACATTGGGGTGAAGAAGACGAAGATGATTGGGGAGTGCTGCATACCAATAAAGAGGAGCATATTATTCGAGAAAAGTATCCTACTCTTCCCGGCAATTATGCTGTTTTCTATGAGAACATCTATCAACATATCTATCAAGGAGAAATCTTGCAAAGTGATGCAAGAGAAGTAGTGGGGGTAATCCGCGTGATAGAAGCAGCAAAAGAAAGTAGCCAAACGCAGAGTGTTGTTTCACTATGATAAGTAAGGATCGCGTTCTTTTTGTTGGGGTTGAACGATTTTTACATATGTAAGTCTTGTGTATTTCTTTTTTCCTATGATGTAATTGCGTGCTATTCGTGCAGAAGATACATGGACTGTTTCTCCCACTTGATATGCATGCTCAGTGGAAGGAATTTGACATGAATTTCGACTTGCTGTACGCGCGTTAACACGGAAGGTTACCAAATTTCCTGAAGCGTCTTTTAACTTCAATACCTGCCTAATGTAAAAGTAAGGAGTTGTTCCTTTGACTCGTGTTTTGTAAGGATTGTCTTCTAAGCGGACACTGATAACAATCAATGTTAAATCCTCGATTTTTTCTCCCTCTTTTCCTAAGAAGCGGCTGGTGATATGTTGCTTAGCCTGGCGTTGCTGTAGGTCTATGAACACGGAGTGATAGATTTTTGCAATTTGCATAAAACGTTCTTGTTTAGGAATACGTGGCTCAAATTTGAAAGCTATCCATGTGAGATAAGACGGGTCAATCCTCAGGATTTCATGGAGAAAATGTCCCCGATATTTCCCAAATGAAACGATGTCATCTCCATTACTCTGCATGCGTTTAATATTATAATCTACCAGAAGCAAGCAACGGCGAGAATAATAACACAAACTACTTGCAAGACGCAGAGCTTCATGAACATCTGTAGAGAGTTCATGAATGTAAAATATAGAGCGGCGTTCTGATAAAGGTGAATAGATCCACAATGAATATAGAGGATGTCCAAAATATGGCAATACTACAAGATAAGTGCCTTCTTCTTTGAAAGAAGCTCTTCCTTGATTGTATGCGTTTAGTTTACTATACAATAAGTCTTGTTCTGCCTGGGATATACCCGGAATGATCGGATTAGCCATGCATTTTAGTTTTCTCAAATATAAGAAATCCGCAGCAGATATGCAAATCTCGTGAATTATTGTGTATGTAATTGCGCTTGAAAAAACTAAAAACGAATCATTAATTCCAGTACGATCTTATCTTGTTCTGATTCTTTGGCAATGCTGTTTTTCGCGTAGAAATATTTTTCGTAATTTAATCGTAAGTCTGTGCGGAATGCTTTGCTTAGACTGAAAGTGATACCTCCTGTCAGTCGCTGACGTTTATAATCAGTGATTACTAATTCTCCTGTCTCTGAATCAGTGGTTTTGGCGTCACTTTGGTTGGTCATCATATCATAGCGTAGTAAGAAAGAAACCTTGTTGAATATTCTGCGAAGTGGCAGGTCATAGTTGATAAAAGTATTGACAGCGTGAACATCTCCAAAAGTATGATTCGAATACTGCTTGTATAAGTACTCTCCTTCAATATGGAAACGGCTGAATGCATAGTAAGCCCCTATATCATAAGATTGCATACGTATCTCTTCGGGTTGGATACTCTGTACACTCAATGTCAGATTCATTCCCTTGATAAGGAAAAATTGTGCTTTGGCGGAATAATTAACTTCTTTATGCCATACTTTCTGATTGGTAAGGCCAGTGCCGTTGTAAAGTCCTCCTTCAATTGTAATAGGCATATCCGTGGGCAAGGTATATCCTAATGTTAGTCCTACATCACGTACATTCCCCACTTGTTTGGCTATAAATGAACGATTGGCAAAATATTGTTGGTGTGGCGACCGATGAGCATCAATGGTAAAAGGAACACGCATCTGGCCAGCAGTTACTGTAACTCCTTTTGTTGGGAAAAGTCGTGCGTAAGCATCCAGCATCTTGATTTGTCCTTCATCTGATAGATCTATCTCAGCTTTATAAGCCACAATGGGGAGGATGTTTCCTATTATACTAAGGCGTGCATTACGTACTTCGAAACGCCCGGCTCCCATGGTAGGTTGGTATTCATACTTGGAACGAATGGTTCCGTGTATTTCTGGTAGATAATCTTTCCCTTCCAGCTTTTCTTTATCAATCTTTATGCCATCTTCGCTGCCCGTGGAATTTTGTGCATTGGCTACGAATGTGAGCAAGACGATGGATAGTAGTAGTATTTCCCTTTTCATATTCTGTGGTTATCGATGAATTGATGGTGCAAAGTTCGGACACATATATTGTGTTTTCATGTCATAGGTGTTCCATTTCTGTTACATGAAAGAAAAGATTCACATGTCTTTCCTATTTCTTCTCCCTGAAAACCTGTATTTTTGCAAAACAATGAATGAGTTTCAATTATGACTGCAATGGAAAAACGGGTATTAGTAGGTATGAGTGGCGGTATAGACAGTACTGCAACTTGCTTGATGTTGAAAGAACAGGGATATGAAATTGTTGGACTTACCATGTGGGTGTGGGGAGATGAACCTGTTGAAGCTCGCGAACTTGCTGAAAGTATGAAAATAGAGCATCACATTGCTGATGAACGTGAAGCCTTTCGCCAAGTAATTGTGCAGAATTTTATGGATGAATACCGTCAAGGACGTACACCCAATCCATGTGTGATGTGTAACCCGCAATTCAAGTTCCGCATTCTGACAGAATGGGCGGATAAACTGGGATGCAAATACATAGCAACCGGACATTACTCTCGCTTAGAAGAACAGAATGGTAATGTCTATATTGTAGCTGGAGATGATGATAAAAAAGATCAGTCTTATTTTCTTTGGCGACTGGGGCAAGATGTCTTGAAGCGTTGTCTTTTTCCATTGGGCACTTACACCAAAGTCAAGGTACGAGAATATCTACGCGAGAAGGGTTACACCCTCAAAGCCGAAGAAAGTGAAAGCATGGAGGTATGTTTCATCAAAGGCGATTATCGGGATTTTTTGAAAGAGCACTCTCCCGAGATAGATCGTGAAATAGGATCCGGATGGTTTGTTAATTCAGAAGGTGTGAAGTTGGGTGAACACAAAGGCTTCCCTTACTATACGATTGGGCAGCGCAAAGGGTTGGAAATCTCTTTAGGGAAACCCGCTTATGTTTTGAAAATTAATCCGCAGAAAAATACGGTCATGCTGGGTGATGTTGAACAATTGAAAACCAGATATATGCTGGTTGAACAAGAGAACCTTATGGAGGAACAAGAAGTCTTCGAGAGTCATGAACTCACCGTGCGCATCCGATATCGTAGCAAGCCTATTCCTTGTAGCGTGAAGCGTTTGGAAGACGGACGTTTACTGGTGCATTTTCAAACAGAAGCATCCGCTATTGCTCCGGGACAATCTGCTGTATTTTATATAGGCAGAAGGGTAGTAGGAGGCTCATTTATTGCTTCGCAAAGAGGTATTGGGATGTATGTCACAGAAAATAATTAAAAACATAAGATATGAAGAAGCAGATTTTTCTTTTAGCTTTTGCACTGTTTGCGGCAGGGGCGTTTGCGCAACAGGACACCTTAAAGTACCGAATCAGTCTTAAGGATAAAGCCACCACTACTTATTCATTAGATCGTCCCGAGGCTTTCTTGTCAGAGAAGGCTATTGCACGTCGACAGAAGCAAAACTTGCCGATAGATTCGACAGACTTGCCGGTATGCCGTAAGTATATTAATGAGATTTGTCAACAGGGTGTCAATATAGTAATGACTGGAAAATGGGAGAATTTTGTTACAGTTTCCTGCAATGATTCTACCTTGATAGACCGTATTGCGGCATTGCCTTTTGTGAGCACTACTGAAAAAGTATGGATAGCTCCGCATCCAGACAAACCAAGTATGGCCACCGATCGGGATTCTCTGATTAATCGACCTACCCTGCATCCGGATAGTATTTATGGTCTGGCCATGAATCAGATTCAGCTCAGCAATGGTGATAAGTTGCACGATGCCGGCTTTAAGGGAGAAGGTATGACGATTGCAGTCATTGATGCCGGTTTTCATAACGCCGACAAGATTACGGCTATGCAAAATATCCATGTGTTGGGTACAAGAGACTTTGTTAATCCGCAAGCCGATATTTTTGCCGAAAGTAGTCATGGCATGATGGTACTTTCTTGTATTGGGATGAATCAGCCTGAAATCATGGTTGGTACGGCACCTGCAGCCTCCTTCTGGTTACTCCGTAGTGAAGATGAGTATTCAGAACATCTGGTTGAACAAGACTATTGGGTTGCCGCAGTAGAGTTTGCCGATAGCGTAGGGGTAGATGTACTTAACACTTCCTTGGGATATTATACTTTCGATGATAAAACCAAAGATTATAAATACCGTGACTTGGATGGACGTCAGGCATTAATGTCTCGTCAGGCATCCCGTGTTGCAGATAAAGGGATGGTGCTGGTCTGTAGTGCAGGCAATTCGGGCATGGGGTCTTGGAAAAAAATTACTCCTCCGGGAGATGCCGAGCATGTAATAACGGTGGGAGCCATTGATAAAAAAATGCTGTTGGCTCCTTTCTCTTCTATCGGAAACACGGCGGATAACCGAATAAAACCCGACGTCGTGGCTGTTGGTTTAGGCGCTGATGTGATAGGAACGAGTGGAAATCAGTGGAAAGCCAACGGAACGTCATTTTCTTCCCCCATCATGTGTGGCATGGTGACGTGTCTTTGGCAGGCTTGTCCAAACCTGACAGCCAAAGAAGTCATTCAGGTGGTGCGACAGGCAGGCAACCGTTTTGACTTCCCCGACAACATCTACGGCTATGGTTTGCCCGATATGTGGAAGGCATACCGCAGCTATTTAGCGGGAAAGAACTAATTTCTGAAGGTTTTCCTGTTTGTTTCATCCAATGGAACTGTTTGTTTCAATAGATGGAACACTCTGTTTCAATAG
>CALYZE010000095.1 GCA_945607605.1 uncultured Bacteroides sp. | reverse complement strand
TTTATACTGAAGTGCTTTTAACGGTTCAAGCTTTGCTCTATCGCATGATGGTATGTTGTAAGGTAATGTTTGAAGCCAGTTCTCTATGAAGCGAGCGTAAACTTGGTAACGACTTTCCGCTCGGAATCTATATTCTTTATTATTCAATACCTGTAGAATTATATTAATGCTGTTTGTTCCTTTTAATGCGTAATTTGTGTAGCATATCTTTGATACGAAGATCACAAAATAAGTTTTTAGAATAACGAATATTGCTGTACAGTGAAACAATAAAATATCTTCATTAAACTGACCTTATGATAAATTTGAGTTAAAACAAAAGCGTTCATTCATTTCTACTCAAGAGTGTTAAATGAATGAACGCTTGTTTAAATTCCAGTAGATAATTGATAAACTTTACCAGCCTGGGTTGTTCGGTAATAACTGCGGATTCAAGTTTATTTGCCCAGAAGGTACAGGATACAAATAATACTTTTTGTCGAAGTCGCGAGCTTCATGTCCTTTACTGCCATCAATCCAATCACCGGATTTGTCAGCTTCACATGCGGGGTCATTCTTTACATTAGCACCTAATAAGATGTTGGGGTATCTTGCAGAGTCAAGTTTCTCCAATTGATGCCAACGAACTAAGTCCCAATAACGGAACCAATTGTCAAACATTAATTCACAACGGCGTTCACGGCGAATTTCCCAAATTAAATCACTTACGTTATGATTATTAGCAGGGTCGGAGAATCCTACTTCGATGCTTAAATGTGGTAATCCAGCACGGTCTTTTAGTAGATTGATGCTATTGTCTAAATCAGCTTGAGAGATGTTACCCAATTCGGCACAAGCTTCAGCATAATTCAGATAGACCACGGAAAGCCAGAAAATAGGGGCATGTGTATAATTACTGCTGCCTTGGTTGCGATAGTTAATGGGGATTGCTCCATTATCATATTTACAGACTCCGTAACCGGTAGAAGACGTTTGTTCCATGTCACCAGTGAAACGTTTGTTGCTATTGCCGTTATAAAGTAATACATGGTCGATAGTCTCGCTCAGGCGCTTATCGCGTACGGCTAACATGTCAACTAATGAAAGTTTGCCATTTACCATCGGTGCAACAAGATTCTTGTCATGAGTAGTTGAATTCAGTGGTTTACCATCGATAAACAGATAAGCATCAAATGCATCTTTAGTCATACCTCCCATCTGTGTAGAACTAGAAGTGTAATTGATTAAAGAGTGTGTAAGCAATGATTGTTTGTAAGCTTTGTAGAATATCATTTCAGGATTTTTGTTCAAATCTACTGAATTATAATTTCCTTGATATGAACTATTCAAATTGAAACTCTTTGCCATTATAGCTGTACATGCTTCTTTACAGGCAGTAAGGAACTTCTGTGCACCAACTGCATCTGCGGCTGGCTGTCCATCATTTGTGTTGCGATACTTGCGGAAAGTACCTTCCCACAGACAAATATCTGCCTTCATGGCATTAGCCATGCTGCGGCTCCAGCTGATTTTGCTGCTAACATCATTTATGTTAGTCGTGGCAAAGTTCAAATCATCTAAAACATAGTCCATTACTTCATCACGATTGGTGCGTGGACCATAAATAATGCCTTCATCAGTAATTTTTAATGCTTTATCAGTGTAAGGAACGTCACCGAACATCCGCACCAATTTGAAGTATTCGTAAGCACGCATTAAGCGGGCTACACCAAGCCAATGATTCTTTACTGCATCGGTTTCAGAGATTTTGGGAACATTTTCCAACATAATGTTAGCACGACGAATCTCAATATATGAATCCCTCCAGGTATTATTGGTTGTGAGAACGTTTTTTTGATCCCAATCAGTAAATGAGTTACCTGCTTGATCATCAGACAATGTCTTGAAATAGAACAAACCAGTACCATTGCCATTTCCATAGCCTGTAAATTCGTTATAGAAGGTATTTGCATAACCTTCTACGTTGTTTGCATTAGTCCAGAAATTATCATTTGTAAACTGGTCCAGTGGACCTTTGTCTAAAATGTTATCACAACTGGTTAGTGCAGAAAGTAATAGCAGGCTTAATCCTATTATATAATTAATTCTTTTCATACAATATTTTTTATTTAAAGTGAACTACTGATGTTAGAAAGTTACTTGTAAACCGAAAGATACGGTACGATACATCGGGTCTATACGTCCCCAAGTACCATTAGTCGGACTTTCTGTCTCTTGAGAGTTGATTTCAGGGTCAACTGGAGCATTGCTTTTGTTGATTAGCTCACAGATGTTGTTAGCACTGAAGTAAACACGTACTTTGTCTATGTAAGCCTTTCTTGTCAAAACTTGCGGCAATGTGTAACCTATTGTTAAGTTTTTGAAACGGAGATAGGCCATGTTTACTAAATATCTACTTTGTGGGTAGAAGTTATGATTACCTCCTTCTAAAACAGAGATGGTACCTTTGTTCGTATTTCCTGCCCACATGCGTGGATAGTATGCATTGTAATTTTGGTTCTCTTCCGTCCAATAGTCTGTTTGATTTGCGTAGATGGCGTCTGCACCACGGGACATAGGAATAACGAATGCACCTGTTGACCAAACATCGCGTTCACCTACACCTTGGAAAAATGCGTCGATATCGAAACCTTTCCAAGTACCTCCTAAACGGAAGCTATATTGATAGCGCGGAGTGGTGTTGCCGATAACTTTCAGGTCGCCGTGATCATCCGCCGTACCTTTTCCACCATCAATAATTTTGTTACCATCCAAATTCTTGAATTTGATGTCACCGGGACCAAATACGAAACCATTCTGTTCCAAGCCTTCCTGAGAAGCAATTCCTTCTTTGTATGAACCATCGGCATTAAAGTCATCTTTTGTGAAAAGACGATCTGTCTCAAATCCCCAAATATCCCCATAAACCTTGCCACTGTAGTTTTCATTCAGTAGTTTAGAATCATTGTCCCATTTGGTTATTACTGTTTTGAAGTCACCAATACTGGCATTTGCATATACATCTACTTCTTTAAAAGTGTGATGCCAGTCAACGCTCAATTCCCAACCACGGGTTCTTAATGTACCGGCATTTACTTTTGGGGCATCTGCACCCAATATCTGTGGCATTACTTTACTTGGAGCAAGCATGTCTTTTGTAGTGCGTTGATACCAGTCAAATGAAACATTAATTTCATTGTTTAACAATCCTAAATCTAATCCTAAATCCAGAGTTTGAATACGTTCCCACATCAAAGTAGAAGATACGAGAGACGGGAGGTTGTACGCAGAAACCTTGTTGCCAGATGCGTCCAACCAATAAGTGGTACTTGCTGTTTTTCTGGAGAGTGTAGAGATAAACATATTGTTTCCAATTGCTTGGTTTCCTATTTCACCATAAGAAGCACGTAGTTTACCGTTACTTACTATTTGTTTCAAAGGAGCAAAGAAAGCTTCTTCGCTAAAGCGATAGCCCATTGAACCAGAAGGGAAGAATGCCCAACGGTCACTTGATGGGAATTTAGAAGAACCATCATAGCGTCCGTTCAATTCCAATAACCATATTCCATTGTAGTCATAGTTGATACGTCCGAACCAACCGGCTGTACCCCATTCACTGTGAGAACCTCCTACAGTTTGATCACCTGTTGCCAAGCTAAATTCCGGTAGGTTGCTATCCAATAGACCTTTGCGTTGGCTCCAGTGCATTTGGTACTCTCCTTCTTCAGCATTAGCTCCTACCATGATGTTAAAGTTGTGTTTTTTAGCCAGGCTGAATTCGTAGTTTGCATATACATTTAATGCATATGAGTTGTCACGAATACTTTCTTGGTATAAATAACTGCCTGCTTGATCAGAAAGATAAGTTGGAGTTGTTACATCACCACCCCATGAATTTAATGCAGATACCGGAAGATTGGCTTGCTTTTGGTTTGAGTTGCGGATATTGAAAGTATAATCAGCATTTAATGTTAGTCCTTTCAATAGTTTGGCTTTGGCAAAACCACCAATGCGAGTATAAGAGTCATTTGTTTTGTCTTCTCCAGCTTGTTTGCGGTAGGCAATGTCATTACGCATATCTTGTCCTTGGTATGTTCCATATGGACCGAAGAAACTACCCCATCGCCACATGTATTGATAAGTATAACGACGAGTGGAAGGTTCTGTGTAATCTTTGTCATTATAGCTGAAGCGTCCGCCTACAGTCAGCCAGTCAGTAATATCGGAAGTGACGTTTATACTAGCATTGTATTTCTTTAATTTATTAGGATTGAAGGTCATTACACCCTCTTCTTTGTTGTAACCGAAGGAGAGAAAATAGGACGTCTTTCCGCTGGTTCCTTGAACAGAGATATTGTGACTTTGTGCAGGTTTCCAGTTGCGGAACATAATTCCTACTACATCCCAATCTGCATAGTATAAACCTTTTCCTGTTTCAGGGTCAAGATCAAAGTCATCTCCCGGAATCATTTCACGATAACCAGCTTTACCACCATGGCGTTGTTTCCATGCGTCAGCTTTATTAATAAAGCTATCATTCATATACATACCAAACAATTCATTTTCTACTCCCATACGTATGTTAGCTGCACGTAAAGCTCTTGCTTGTGAGGAAACATCTGGGAAGTTAGGAAGAATGCTGGGAGTATCCCACGAAAAATTATTGGTATAGTTGATTGTAATTTTATCTGTCTTTTTAGCAGATTTTGTGGTAATTAAGATAACACCGAAAGCGGCGCGTGTCCCATAGATAGAAGTAGAAGCAGCATCCTTCAAAACAGAAATGTTTTCAATGTCGTTCGGGTTCAAATAAGAAATATCTTCCATTGCTACACCATCCACTACAATTAGAGGGTTACTCTTGGCACTGTTACTTAATGTTCCAGTTCCACGAATAGTAATAGTAGGCTTGGCATTCAACTCACCGCTGGAACTCAAGATGGTCAATCCCGGAACGACACCTTGTAATGCTTTGCTGACATCAGATTGTGGGCGAGCTTCCAAAGTTTTGCTGACATCAATAGTAGAAACGGCACCAGTCAAATTGGCTTTCTTTTGTGTGCCATAACCTACAACTACAACTTCATCCAGTAATTCTGAATCTTCTTTTAGAACGATTTTCATTGTTCTAGTAGCTTTTACTTCTTGCGTTTGATAACCTACAAATGATATTTGTAAGGTGTTTCCTAATGTTACATTTAAAGTGAATTTTCCATCAAGGTCAGTCATAATGCCATTGGTAGTTCCTTTTTCTACTACACTGGCACCGATAATAGGCTCGTTTGCAGCATCTACAACTAAGCCTGTTACTGTTTGAACTTGCATTTGTTCTGTTACTCCATGTGAGTAATTTTCAATAGTTTGGGTAGCCATCATATTACCGCTACTTAAAAGTAATGAGCTAATAGCTACTGCTGTGAGGAGCCTTTTGTTTGCTAATCCTCGTGTTTTGCGTTCTTCATTCATAAACGATTGATGATTTTAATATTAATTAAATAGGTTTCTCTAAAATCAGGCAAAAAGGGGAGAAGAATAGTTAAGCTGTAGTAGCTTTAACTATCTCATAAATGGATTGTTCTTTCTCTTATAGGCATTTTTCTTTGTTTAAAGGTTCATAACTTTATATATAATATCTCATTTCTCTTTTTTAATTTCTTGTGGAGCTAGTAAAAACTTGTTTTTAATTAATTTCTTTTCGGTTATTAACTTATTGGCCGTCTTAAGAGATAAAAAATGTTATTAACAAAGATGTCGATATATTTATGGAAATAATATACTCGTTTCGACTTAGCAAAGATATGCTTTTATTTAATATCATGAACACTCATTTGCGTATTTTTAACTTTATCATTATAGTTTTGCAAATGGGTGTAGTTTATGGTTCATCCGATAAATGCGTAGTTTTTCTCATGCATTGCTAGTATTTTAA
>CALYZE010000094.1 GCA_945607605.1 uncultured Bacteroides sp. | reverse complement strand
TACTTCTACGCTAGATAAACTGTTTACTAACATTGAAGTCTATCTGAATGGTCTGGCTTTGTAGATTATCATTTATCTTAGCATTTCTGCCAAACAAAACAGGGGATGATTGATAGAGAAATTCTATCTTTGTGCTCGAACACGTTTTCCTGAATATTAATCAACTATATTATACCCCATGAAAAAACTGTACTATTCCTTGCTTGTCGTTGCTTTGGCAGCTTGCGGTTCGGAGAAAGAAACTCCTATTGACCGTGAAGCATTATTAGCCCGCAACAATCCCCAGGTTTCGACATTCGATTCGTTGGCTTCACTCTCTGTAGGTAACGGTGAATTTGCTTTTACGGTAGATGCTACCGGGTTGCAGACATTCCCTGAAATGTATTCCAAAGGTGTACCTTTGGGAACACAAAGTCAATGGGGATGGCATAGCTTTGGTAATCCGAATCATTACAAACGGGAGGAATACTTGAAAGAATATGACTTCGGACGTGGTCATAAAGAGATTTATGCTTGTCAGTTTAAAGAAGATGGTCGACAGAAAGAAGCTGCCAACTGGTACCGCATGAATCCTCACCGTTTGCACTTGGGTATTGTAGGATTGGAATTGGGTGAAGGTGTGAAAGCTTCTGCTATTTCGAACATTCATCAAACTTTAGACTTGATGAAAGGGAAGATAACAAGCCAATTTATGCTGGAAGGACATGCGTTTGATGTGCAAACGGTTTGCCATCCACAATTAGATATGATTTCTACCAGTGTTACTAGTTCTGCACATGCCGGCATCAACCTTCGTTTTCCTTATCCTACGGGGGCACATGCCGATGATGCTTGCAACTGGGATGCTAATGACAAGCACGCTACGGAGATTGTCCGTCAGGATGCTCAGAGTGCTTTGTTGAAACGCACATTGGACGAGACGACTTATTATGTAACTTTACGTTGGGAAGGTAAAGCTTCACTGGCAGAGAAGTCAAAAAATTACTTTGTACTGACTCCGGAAGAAGATATGCTGGCTCTTTCCTGTTTGTTCAGCCCTGATTTTCAGGGGACTGTCTTTGAGAGTGAACCCGCAATCTATACCGATGACAAACCGTTGCCTGCGCATGCAGAAGCCGTTGCCGCAAGCGATAGCTACTGGACAAGTTTCTGGAAGAATGGCGCTGCTGTTGATTTTTCAAATTGTACCGATTCACGTGCTCCGGAACTGGAACGTCGTGTGTTGTTGAGCCAATATTTGCTTGCTATTCAATCGGCCGGCAGTATGCCTCCGCAGGAAACCGGACTCACTTATAATTCTTGGTTCGGAAAATTCCATCTGGAAATGATCTGGTGGCATCAGTCTTGGCAGGCGCTTTGGGGACATCCTGAACTGCTCAGTCGTACCTTGGGTTGGTATGAAACCGTAGAACCTGTTGCTCGTGAAATAGCTCAACGTCAAGGTTTCGATGGTGTTCGTTGGATGAAGATGACGGACCCAAGTGGTACTGAGGCTCCTTCCAATGTAGGAAGTTTCCTTATCTGGCAACAACCGCATTTCATCTATTTGGCTGAATTGGTATATCGTGCCAATCCTTCGGATGAGATTATCAAAAAGTACAATCATCTGGTGCAGGAGACTGCGAAGTTTATGTATTCCTTTGCTACTTATGATGAGTTCCACGGACGTTTTATTTTGAAAGGTGCCATTCCTGCACAGGAAACTTTGCGTGCAGCCACTACCATCAATCCTCCTTTTGAATTGTCATACTGGCATTATGCTATGGAGACGGCACAGAAATGGCGCGAACGTGCCGGTGAACAACGTAATCTGCAGTGGGATGAAATGATTGACAAGCTTTCTCCTTTAGCTTACAACGAAGATAACTTATATCTGGCTTCGGAAGATGCTGTGGATACGTATAAAGACATCCGCTTCACGAGTGATCACATGGCTGTATTGGGTTCAGTAGGTATTTTACCGCTGAATAAATTGATTCGTGCGGATTATATGAAGAATACGCTCAATTGGATTTGGGATCACTGGAACTGGGGCAAAACTTGGGGATGGGATTATCCGATGACGGCCATGAACGCTGCTCGTTTAGGTGAACCGGAAAAAGCAGTAGGTGCTTTGTTGATGGATAAACGCACCAATACTTACCTACTCAACGGACATAACTATCAGGATGGTCGTTTACGTTGTTACCTGCCCGGCAACGGTGGTCTGCTGACGGCTGTAGCCATGATGTGTGCCGGCTGGGACGGTTGCGATGTCAAAAATCCAGGCTTCCCGAAAGACGGAACTTGGGAGGTACGTTGGGAAGGTTTGAAACCGATGCCGTAAAGAATATAGGCTCAGTCTGTCTTTGATTTACAGCGGAAACAGCTCTCTATAGGACTGAAGCATATTCCCTATAGGACTGAAGTAGATTCCCATGACGACTGAATCTGTTTCCCATAACGACTGAACTGATGTCCCACTACCATTCATGGCGGTGGGACATAAATTCTTCTGATACAAAGCTACTTATGTAGCACCATTTATTGTTGAATCACAAAAAAATCTGTATGAGACTTTTTACAATTTATATAGTACTCTTTTGGGGGTGTGCAAACAGTTTTGCTCAATATGCTTCTTCGAAGGTATCGAAAAGTGCGGGTGATCTGATTGAATCCACTTCTTATAATGACCACAAACGTGGCAAACCACGTGCTTTGCAATATCTGCCCGATGGTGAAGATTTTGTTAGCATCAACGGAAAGAATCGCTATACCCGTGCACTTTATGGTAGCTCTACGGCTTGGCGTCTGGAAACCAGTGATCGTCCTATCTTTGCTACATATGTGAAGAATGACAGTCGCAACATCCGCTTCCGCTTGCATTTACCGGGTGGCATTGTGACTCCGTTGGAAGAAACCACTTGGTGTGAAGCGCGTTATACGCCCGGACGTCGTAGCTATAAACTAAAAGAGGAGGCATGGGGAAAGGATGTACTTGTAGAGATGTCTGTGTTGGCAAGCCCGGATGAGGAAGAGGCCTTGTGGCATATCTCTGCTCAAAATCTTCCGTCGGGTTGCAAGCTGGAAGCCTTGAATGCTCCGATACGCGTTCAGAGACTTTCACGTAGTGGTGATATGGGGGCAGACGCTCCCGGAAGTTTCGATCCTTCAGAAGATGGAAAGATATTACAGGCACTGAATTGTCCGTTTTCTTCGGAATCACCTTTATATATTGGTGTTTCTAAGAATGAGTTGAAGCAGGTGGATAATCCAGTCTTGTTTGCCCAATATGAAAATGCTCGCAGTGCTCTTGCCGGACGCATTAAGATTACAACTCCCGATCCTTATTTTAATACTCTCGGAGGAGCTCTTGCAGTGGCAGCCGATGGAATTTGGGATGGAGAGGTTTGGCTACACGGGGCTGTTGGATGGCGTATGCCTCTCAGTGGATGGCGTGCCGCTTATACCGGTGATGTACTGGGGTGGCACGATCGGGCTCGTACGCATTTTGATGCTTATGCAGCCAGCCAAGTGACGGAGGTTCCGAACACAATTCCGCATCCGGCACAGGATGCTTCACTTGCTTTTGCCCGCTCGGTCAAAGAATGGGGTACACCGCACTACAGTAATGGTTATATTTGCCGCAATCCTCGTCGCAACGACCAGATGCATCATTATGACATGAACCTCTGCTATATTGATGAATTATTGTGGCATTTCAACTGGACCGGTGATTTGGATTATGCTCGCCGCATGTGGCCTGTGCTTACTTTGCATTTGGCTTGGGAAAAGCGCAATTTTGACCCTGACAACGACGGACTTTATGATGCCTATGCCAGTATCTGGGCCAGTGATGCGCTCTATTACAACAGCGGTGCTGTGACTCATAGCTCTTCTTATAACTATCGCGCCAATCGTCTGGCGGCTCTTATTGCGGAAAAGATTGGGGAGAATCCTACCCCTTATAAGGAGGAAGCCGATAAAATATTGAAAGCATTGAACAGTCGTTTGTGGCTTCCTGAGAAAGGTCATTGGGCAGAATTCCAAGACTTCATGGGGCATAAGCGTTTGCATGAGGATGCGGGCGTGTGGACTATCTATCATGCGCTCGACAGTGATGTGGCCGATTCTTTCCAAGCATATCTTGCTACCCGTTATGTGGATAAAAATATACCGCATCTTCCGGTTGTCACTTCTGCCGAGGCTTTACCTACTGATATGGATTCTGATTGGCGTAAGCGTCTGGAGACTGCTGGTGCTGCCATCAATGCAGATGGCTATGCAACGGTTGCTACTACTAATTGGCTACCCTATTCATGGAGTATCAATAATGTGGCTTTTGCCGAGGTGATGCATACGGCTCTTTCTTTTTTCCAGGCAGGACGTGCAGAAGAAGGATTCAAACTGTTGAAAAGCTCCGTTCTCGATGGGATGTATTTGGGCGAGAGCCCCGGTAACTTTGGGCAGGTTAGTTTTTATGATGCTGCTCGTGGAGAGTGTTATCGCGATTTTGGGGATCCTATCGGTGTGGCTTCTCGTGTACTGATTCAAGGGCTTTACGGAATATTGCCTGATGCCTTGAATGGTCGCTTGTTACTGAAACCGGGTTTTCCGCAGAAGTGGGAGTATGCTTCACTGCATACACCGGATATTGAATTTGACTTCAAGGCGGGTGCTACGGCGACAAGTGTTGTCTCTTCTCGAGATCTCTCGTTGTATACCATTACCCACCAACTACCTGCTGTGCATACGGTGGAGTTGCAGTTCCCAGCACGTCGTTCTCGTGTAGCTCATGTCAAAGTGAACGGTAAAGATGTGTCTTGGCGCTTGCTTGAACACTCTATTGGGTATCCGGTAATTTCAGTTTCCATTCCTGCTTCTGCAGGACAGCAGATGGAGGTGTGTATTGCTTGGGAGGGTGAATTGTTTACGACACCTTCTATCGAAGAATCTTTCCCTGCGTCGCGCCTGAAGAAAGAAGGACCGGTGCAGTTTGTGGCTATGGAACAAGGACAGATGAAATGGTGGGCTCCGATGGAGCAGACTCAAACGGTAGCTGACGAAACTTCAGCCGTTTCTCTCGCTAAGGCATCCGTCATTCTGGATAATATGGTAACAGATAAATGTGTGCCTGTTGTAATGGATCAGGCATTCAACTCTTCTGTGACGGATATTTTCCGCAATGAATACCTTTCTCCTCGTTCTCCTTATACTACTTTGCAGATACCGAAACAGGGGATAGGAGAGTGGTGTCATCCTTTGAAAACCGCGGAGATTGATGATTCCGGATTACGTGCTTCTGTGCGTGATGGTTTGTTACAAACAAAACTCGGAATTTCGTTCCGTACTCCGGCTGAGGGACAGAATATTGCATTTACTTCACTGTGGGATAATTATCCGGATAGTGTAAAGATACCTCTTAAAGGAAAAGCGACTCGTGCTTATTTATTGCTGGCAGGGAGCACCAATCATATGCAGTGTCGCATAGATAATGGAGTGATTCGTATCTATTACACGGATGGTACTTGTGAATCATTGCCTCTTGTGAACCCCGACAACTGGGCACCTATCGAACAAATCTTCTTTGAAGATGGGCAAGCGTTTAACCGACAAGCTCCTTCACTCTATCGCTTGCGTCTGAAAACAGGTGTAGTAAGCAATAATTTTGGTGAAGAATTAGGCTTCTCTGGAGTATCACGTGAGATTGATGGTGGTGCGGCAACCTTGTTAAGCATGCCTCTGAATAAAAAGAAGAAGCTTTCACATCTCGTACTGGAGACTCTGTCCAATGAGGTGGTGATTGGAGTGATGGGAATCACCTTACAAAGGTAAAAAATAAAAAGAGCGATGATTTGTAAATCATCGCTCTTTTTGTGTCGGAATGAGGCGATTCGAACGCCCGACCCCTACGTCCCGAACGTAGTGCGCTACCAACTGCGCTAC
>CALYZE010000093.1 GCA_945607605.1 uncultured Bacteroides sp. | reverse complement strand
GCAGCCTGTGCCGCAGCCAAACGAGCGATAGGCACGCGGAAAGGAGAACAGCTCACATAATTCAAACCTACTCTGTGACAGAACTTCACAGAAGAAGGCTCGCCACCATGTTCACCACAGATGCCGCACTTCAAGTCCGGACGAATGGCACGTCCCTTTTCGGTAGCCATGCGCACTAACTGTCCTACTCCCTTCTGGTCAAGAACCTGGAATGGATCTACCTTCAGAATCTTCTTCTCCAGATAGATCGGGAGGAAGGAAGCAATGTCATCACGTGAATAACCAAATGTCATCTGGGTCAAGTCGTTTGTTCCGAATGAGAAGAACTCGGCAGACGAAGCAATGCGGTCGGCAGTCAAGGCGGCACGAGGAACTTCGATCATAGTACCTACTTTGAAGTCAATACTATCTCCTACTTCCTCAAACAATTTGGCTGCTTCGGCGCGAATCACCTCATCCTGTTGTTTAAACTCATAAAGAATACCTGTCAACGGAACCATGATTTCAGGATGCGTCTCTACCCCTTCCTTCTTCAGTTCCAGAGCAGCACCAAGAATGGCACGTGTCTGCATCTGAGTAATCTCCGGATAGGTATTTCCCAAACGGCAACCACGATGACCCAACATGGGGTTGTGTTCACAAAGTGACTCTACACGCTGTTGAATATGACTCAGACTAACGCCCATTGTATCAGCCATTTCCTGTTGCCCTTTTAAATCATGAGGAACGAATTCGTGCAAAGGAGGATCGAGCAAACGAACGGTAACCGGACAACCAGCCATGCTCTTGAATATGCCTTTAAAGTCAGCTTGCTGATAAGGCAGAATCTTTGCCAAAGCTTTACGACGTCCTTCTGCATTCTCCGACAGAATCATTTCGCGCATGGCTTTAATTTTTTCTCCATCAAAGAACATATGCTCTGTACGGCAAAGGCCAATACCTATTGCACCAAAGTCACGTGCCACCTGCGCATCATGCGGAGTATCAGCATTGGTACGAACCTGCAGTTTGGCATATTTATCAGCCAAGCTCATCAATTCGGAAAAGTCACCGGAAAGTTCGGCAGCTTGAGTTTCAACCTTACCATTATATACTTCACCCGTGCTACCATTCAATGAAATGAAGTCACCTTCTTTGAGCAACACACCGTCAATTTCTACTGTACGCGCTTTATAATCTATATTCAAAGCACCTGCACCTGAAACGCAACACTTACCCATACCACGAGCTACCACAGCTGCATGCGAAGTCATACCCCCGCGAGCAGTCAAGATGCCTTCAGCAACAGCCATACCGGCCAAATCTTCAGGCGAAGTCTCGATACGAACCATCACCACACGCTTGCCGGCAGCATGCCATTCAGAAGCGTCATCGGCAAAGAAGACGATTTGTCCTGTAGCAGCACCCGGAGAAGCAGGAAGACCACGAGTCAACACTTTTGCTTGTTTCAAAGCCGCTTTATCAAATACGGGGTGAAGTAGTTCATCTAGTTTATTAGGTTCGCAACGCATCAAAGCTGTCTTTTCATCAATCATGCCCTGATGAAGTAAATCCATGGCAATCTTTACCATAGCGCCACCTGTACGTTTTCCATTACGGGTTTGGAGGAACCAAAGTTTACCATCTTGTACGGTAAACTCCATATCCTGCATATCATGATAGTGATTTTCAAGTTTGGTTTGCAGAGCATCCAGCTTTTGATAGATTTCCGGCATAGCCTCTTCCATAGAAGGGAAATTGGCGGCACGATCTTCTTCACTCACACCAGCCAGTTTGGCCCAACGCTGAGAACCAATCTTGGTAATCTGCTGTGGAGTACGAATACCTGCAACTACATCCTCACCTTGAGCATTAATCAGGTATTCACCATTGAAGAGGTCTTCACCTGTGGCCGCATCACGGCTGAAGCAAACACCTGTGGCAGAGGTGGGTCCCATATTTCCAAATACCATAGCCTGTACGGTAACAGCTGTACCCCATTCGTCAGGAATTCCCTCCATCTTGCGATAAAGAATGGCACGCTCGTTCATCCAAGAGTTGAATACGGCACAAACAGCCCCCCATACTTGTTCGTAGGCACAAGTCGGGAAGTCTTTTCCAGTCTGCGCTTTAACGGCAGCTTTAAATTTCGCTACTAGTTCTTGAAGATCTTCTACTTCCAGTTCGTTATCCAGCTTCACACCCTTAGCGTGCTTCACCTCTTCTATAATAGCTTCAAACGGATCAGCGTCTTCCTTATTAATCGGTTTCATACCCAATACCACGTCACCATACATTTGTACGAAACGGCGGTAAGAGTCCCATGCAAAACGAGCGTTACCGGTTTTACGAATCAAACCATCCACCACTTCATCATTCAAACCCAGGTTCAGGATAGTGTCCATCATGCCCGGCATGGAAGCGCGTGCACCCGAACGTACTGAAAGTAACAACGGATTTTCAACGTCACCAAATTGTGAACCCATCAATTTTTCAACATTTGCAATGGCATCTTCTACTTCTTTCTTCAACAAGGCAACTGCTTTTTCTTGCCCCATTTCGTAATATTCTGTACAAACTTCTGTCGTAATTGTAAAGCCCGGAGGAACCGGTACGCCGATAAGATTCATTTCTGCAAGATTAGCGCCTTTACCTCCTAGAAGGTTCTTCATGTCAGCCTTTCCTTCCGCCTGACCGTTACCAAAGGTGTAAACTCTTTTTTTGTCCATAATAAAAATTTAAAGGTTTCAATTGTGATTTTTCATTATCTGTTCGCAAATCTAAGTATATTTCGCATACTAAGAAACATTTTCAGAAAAAAAAAGAGGCGAAAATGCAATTTCTACTTTGCAATCTTTTATATTTCAATTCATAGAAAGAAATCTCAAAAAAATATCTATTTTTGCACAAGAATTTATTAGATTGGTGAAAAAGTGGCAAGAAAGAAAAAAGAACTTCCCTTATTAGAGAAGATAACAATTACGGATGTGGCTGCCGAAGGAAAAGCCATCGCAAAAGTCGATGATTTGGTGATTTTCGTACCGTATGTCGTTCCTGGCGACGTAGTAGATCTTCAAATTAAGAGAAAAAAAAATCATTATGCCGAAGCTGAGGCAGTGAAGTTTCATGAGTATTCGTCTGTAAGAGCCGTTCCATTCTGCCAGCACTATGGGGTTTGCGGCGGTTGCAAATGGCAGGTTCTCCCCTATTCCGAACAAATCAGATACAAGCAAAAGCAAGTAACGGACAATCTTACCCGCATCGGAAAGATCGATCTTCCTGAGATCTCCCCTATTTTAGGGTCAGAAAAGACACAGCTCTATCGAAACAAACTGGAGTTTACTTTTTCCAATAAGCGTTGGCTCACTTCCGAAGAGATTCAGCAAAATGTGGTGTATGACCAAATGAATGCCGTAGGTTTTCACATCCCCAATGCCTTTGACAAGGTGCTGGCAATTGAGAAATGTTGGTTGCAAGATGATATCTCCAATCGGATCAGAAACGCCGTACGCGATTATGCCTATGAGCACAACTATTCATTCATCAACCTGCGTTCGCAAGAAGGCATGTTGCGCAATATGATTGTACGCACTTCCACTACGGGCGAACTCATGGTCATCCTCATCTGCAAGATAGAAAAGGAGGAAGAGATGGAACTGTTCAAGCAACTCTTGCAGTATGTGGCAGACACGTTCCCCGAAATTACCTCTCTTTTATACATTGTTAATAATAAGTGCAACGATACCATCACCGATCTTGATGTATCTACTTTCAAAGGTAGAGATCATATCTTTGAGGAGATGGAAGGTCTGCGCTTCAAAATAGGACCGAAATCTTTCTATCAAACAAATTCGGAACAAGCCTACAACCTTTATAAAATCACTCGTGATTTTGCAGGCCTGACTGGTAACGAACTGGTTTATGACCTATACACCGGTACCGGAACAATCGCCAACTTCGTATCCAAACAAGCACGTCAGGTCATCGGTATAGAATACGTACCCGAGGCCATTGAGGATGCAAAAGTTAATGCTGAAATCAACGGCATTGAGAATACCTTATTCTTTGCCGGTGATATGAAGGATATGCTGACACAAGATTTCATCAACCAATACGGTCGTCCCGATGTAATCATCACCGATCCCCCACGTGCCGGAATGCACCAGGATGTAGTGGATGTCATACTCTTTGCCGAACCTAAACGCATTGTTTACGTCAGTTGTAATCCTGCTACCCAAGCACGCGACTTGCAACTTCTGGACGTGAAATATAAGGTCAAAGCCGTTCAGCCGGTAGATATGTTTCCGCATACCCACCATGTGGAGAATGTCGTTTTATTAGAACTGAAAGATTGAGAGCTTCGATAAGCTCAATCGTAAAAATCGTAAAATCGTAAATAAACAACAGACGTGGCAAAAGAGAAAAGAATAGCAAGAGCCCGCACGCAATATACGGACTACCTGGTCAAAGAACCGATGGAGCTTATGGATTTTTTGGCAACCCAAATGCCGGATGCCAGCCGCACCAAGCTAAAATCATTGCTTAGCAAACGGATTGTGTATGTGGATAGTGTAATCACTACCCAATACAACTTCCTTCTGAAACCAGGCATGAAGGTACAAATCAGCCGTGAAAAAGGACGAAAAGAGTTTAGTCATAGGCAGATGAAGATTGTATATGAAGATGCTTATATCATTGTCATTGAGAAAATGCAAGGATTGTTGTCTGTCAAGACGGAAAGACAAAAGGAACACACCGCTTACACCATATTGAATGAATACGTTCAACGTTCGGGTAAGCAACACCGTGTTTACATTGTACACCGCCTAGATCGCGACACCTCCGGTTTGATGATGTTTGCCAAAGATGAGAAAACCCAAGATACGTTGCGCAACAACTGGCACAACATTGTATTCGATCGTCGCTATGTAGCAGTCGTATCCGGAGAGATGGAAAAGAATGCCGGCTCTGTATCTTCTTGGCTCACCGACCGTAAGCTTTTCGTATCTTCCAGCCCTTTTGACGATGGTGGAAAAGAAGCCATTACTCATTATCGCACCATTAAACGTGCCAATGGTTATTCTTTGGTAGAACTAACTCTGGAAACAGGACGCAAGAATCAGATACGTGTACACATGCAAGATTTAGAACATCCCATCATTGGAGACGGACGCTATGGATTGGAAGAAATAAATCCGATAGGCAGACTGGCATTGCATGCTTTCAAACTCTGTTTCTACCACCCCATCACAGGTGAGAGTATGAGCTTTGAGACTCCTTATCCTCCAGATTTCAAGAAATTATTTCTGAAACATTATGGAGAAAATAAGATAGATACCAAACAATAAAAAAGAAACCGCTTCTTAAATGATTAGGAAGCGGTTTCTTTTTTTGGTTATATCGTATTATTCCATGTAGAGTGTAAAGTCAAATCCTCGGGAGCCATCCTCCAAAAAGAATCTACCCCATAATTGGTTTCCACTCACTCGGATATCATCCATATAGGAGATGCCATATTTACCATAATCTAGTATCATATTTCTGTTATAACGATCTTCCCACCACCATTGAAAACGATAGCTCTGATAAAACGCTCCATCTAATTCGTAGTACTGTTCTTCTTCACCAAATCCATCTATACCAAACCTGAATGTACTGAAGATAGCTTCTCCATTCTCTGCTGACATTCCTAAATCTCCTGTCCAAAAACGACCAACAATTGCTGATTCTATCCCGTCTTGATCGTCTTCACAGGAAGTAAACCCGATACAGATGATTGATAGCAGCAATATCTTTATATAATTCAATGTTTTCATTTCTATCTAAATGAGTGAATACTTGTGTACAAAACTACATAAAAAAACCGAAACTCTTAATACTTAGTTTGATATTTTTTATAAAACACAAAGAAAAACACAAACCCCAAAAAGGCGAAAGGCACACCAACCAACGCCGGATAACGATAACTTTCACCAATGGCCAAACCTCCCACATACGCC
>CALYZE010000092.1 GCA_945607605.1 uncultured Bacteroides sp. | reverse complement strand
ATGTCGGTTAAGCACCGTTGACAAAGATAAGCAGAAGATAAAGAAATAAGTACTAATTTTAAATCAAAAAGGAGGAGATAAAGTTCAATCTCCTCCTTCAATGACTGGCTGGGAGTTAATTATTCTATTTTTTACCAGATAATGTCAGACGATATACGCCAAATGAACGCGGTTGTAATTCCAAATTCAAAGAACGAACATCCACTTCTACAGGACGAACACGAGGCACAATTGTTTCGTATTCCAACGTATTGACTGCTTTCCAATCACAGTTCTGCAAATAAGTGCAAGTTCCTGAAACAAGTTGTTGCTTCTTCAAACCATTCAAATCGATCTGGATAGTTGTGGGGTGAGCACTTGCGTTGACAAGTTTCAAAATAACTTCACCTGTAGGAGCATCCAATGCAGCTGTAGCATACAAACTATCCTGTCCTGCCACCGATTTCCCATTCATTTGCAAAGAAAGAACATCGGTTCCAGCATTCATGCCATACATCTGTTGTACGTAGTAATTAGGAGTACGCATCAGACGCAGATTATCAAACCAGATAAGATCAGGATTCCACTGCCAAGCATCTACATGGGCAAATAACGGAGCGTAAGTAGCCAGACGAACTACATCGGCGTTACGTTCCAAACCTGTCATGAAAGCAGCTTCGGACAGTGCAGCCAAGAAATTATTAGCCTTACCTGTAGGATGGTCGTGCGAAGCATATTCACCGGCAAAAACTTTAGGTCCTTTACGGTCGTAGTTGTCATAACGGGCAGCATTTGCAAAGAACCATTCGGGCGCCATGTAATAATGCTCATCAACTAAATCAACATCAAGACGTTTCATTTCAGGCCATAAATAATCGAAATGATTACCACTGGCACTTGGTCCGGAGGAGCCAATAATCTGAATATCGGGATATTGGGCACGGATGGCTTTCATAAATACTTCGAGACGCTCAGGATAAACTTCCCCCCACTGTTCATTGCCAACAGCAATCATTTTCAAACCAAACGGTTCCGGATGCCCCATCTCTGCACGTACTTTTCCCCATTCTGAGGTTACAGGTCCATTGGCAAATTCAATCAAGTCCAATGCATCCTTCACATACGGATCAAGTTCATTCAAAGGAACAACTTCATTGCTTTCATACTGACAAGAAAGGCCGCAACTTACTACAGGGAGTGGTTCCGCACCTAAATCTTCGCTTAAAAGGAAATATTCGTAAAAGCCTAATCCATAACTCTGAAAATAGTCAGGGAAAGCCTTGTGTTGAAATGTGTAATTCCAACGATTCTCATTCAATGGGCGGTTCTCAATGGGGCCAACAGAGTTCTTCCATTGATAACGGGTGGCAAGACTGTTACCTTCAATGATACACCCACCGGGAAAGCGAAACACACCCGGGTTAAGATCATAGAGTGCTTGAGCTAAGTCGGCACGCAAACCATTTTCGCGCTTTTTCCAAGTATTAACAGGAAAAAGGGAAATATGATCCATATCCACTGTACCTTTTGTAAGCAGTACGATACGCAAACGGGCATGAGTATCGGTAAAGGGAGACTTCAACACGATAGTCTGCTTCTGCCAGTCAGCACCGTTTATTTCAATCTCTTTCTTCAAAAGATTCTGTCCATTGGAATTTACAAATTCCACAGACAGTTTCATCGACTTTGTCTCCGGAGTACGGGTATAAACAGAAAAACGATACTCTTCTCCTTTTTTCAGACCGATGCCACGATAACCTTCATTGTCCAATCCGGTACGCAAAAGACGTCCGTCATTTACCATACGTATATAATGTGGATTGCGGTCGAAACAAGGATTCTCATCAGTAACCGTAACCTCACCGAAAGGTACCCAACCAACCAACGGTTGCGGGAATTCAAAAGAACGGTTCTTTATCAACTCAGCATACAAACCGCCGTCAGCACCAAAGTTAATATCTTCGAAGAAGATGCCATACATGGCAGGATTAATCCGAGCAGTAGATTTGGATACATCAACAGTCATGACATGTTGTTGCGCCTGCGTTCCAAGAGCAATAGACAGTGTCAGTAGAAATAAAAGTTTCTTCATGAGTTATTTTAAATTAATTAGATTGATTGGCAGCCATACATCCATACGACCTTCTCCTCGATGAGCCCATGCATAATACGGTATCAAAGTCAGAGTCACATCCTTGGTAACCAGTTTGCCGGCAGTGTCATAATTTAGTGACTGCGCACTTGTGGTGAGCGTTTTGATACCATAGAGCAAATCAGGTTTCTCAATCACCTGAAACTTCGGATATTGATTCAGAAGGATGTTTTGTATGTTAAAATCATTATCGGGCCACTCTGCACAATAAACAATAGGACCACGTTCAATAGCCACACGTCCACGGTCGGCAGTTACTTTTTCATTTGCCTTCACGATGCGAGGTTGCATATCAAAATGTACTTCTACGACATCTCCTTTCTTCCATTTACGCTCTATCTGAAGATAACCTTTCCGTAGTTCACCAATGACTTCCTGACCATTCACAGACACGCGATAACCTAGTTTCTGATCATCATCATACGAATAGAGGTCGCTTGGAAGGACACTGCCACGCACCCATCCCGGAATCCGAACATTCATCGTAAACGGTTGGTTTCCTTGGGCTACCTTCACACGAACGTCTCCATTCCAAGGATATCCGCTTTCTTGTTCCAACACTACCTTCTTTCCATTCACTTTCAACTCAGCACGGTTGGAAAGGAAAAGATTGAGATAAACCTGAGTATCCTTTACAGCATACACATAGCCCGGCAAAGAAGGAATGAAGCGGCTGACATTAGAAGGACAGCAAGCACAGCCAAACCAAGGTTGACGCGTAATCGTATGATCGGCATTAAATCTGTATTTGCCATCACAAGACAGAGGATTAGGGTAGAAAAATTGACCACCATCCAATGATACTCCTGAGATCAGTCCGTTGTAAAGCGTACGCTCCAATACATCGAAATATTTGGCGTCACCATGCAAAAGGAAGAGACGATAGTTCATATATACATTGCTGATAGCCGCACAAGTCTCATTATAAGCAGTCAGATTGGGTAACTCGTAATTGTCTCCGAAGGCTTCTCCCTGATGTCGGGCACCAATACCACCGGTAATGTAGAGTTTCTTACTGACAATGTTGTCCCAAATTTTATCAACGGCCTTGATATAAGAGCTGTCGCCCGTAATAGCCGCTACATCAGCCATACCAGAATACATATAACCCGCACGCACAGCATGGCCTACGGCCTCCTCTTGTTCCAAAACCGGCTTGTGCGATTGCAAGTAAATGTCCTTTCGTGCGGTAGTGCCGCGTGCATCAAGGAAAAACTTGGCTTGATTGAGATATTTCGCATCACCCGTCACTGTATAAAGACGCACCAATGCCATCTCGGCAATCTGATGACCTGGAATCACACGTTTTTGATTAGGCCCTTCACCAATATTTTTGCAGATGCAGTCGGCATACTTGATAGCAATATCTAGGAAATTGCGCTTCCCGGTAGCCTGATAATAAGCCACAGCTCCTTCAACCATGTGCCCCAAATTATAGAATTCATGACTCAGGTTTTCCACCTCCGACCAGCGCTCCGGACCCGACCAATTATGCGGATGCTTGGGATTCATCGTGCGGGCCGTATAAAGATAACCATCCGGTTCTTGAGCAGCAGCAACTATTTCCAATACACTGTCAATATATTGTTCTAGTTTCTTATCGGGATAAGTTTGCAAGGAATAGCTTGCACCTTCAATCGTCTTATAGACATCCGTATCGTCAAAAGAAAAACCTTCGACCTTATAGTCATCACTGGGATTGGCTGCTTTCACAAAGTTCTCATAACGCCCTGTTTCTTCACACTTACTGAAAGCTAATGGTATAGTTACCTCACGACTTGCTTTCAGACGTTGTTTCCAAAAATCATCTGTCACTTTCACTGAAGTGAAAGGAACAGGATCAATAGGATAGCCGGAATGCAGAGCTACTTCTTTCTTTTGTGAATAACCACTGCCTGCAATGATTGCCACAATTGCCAACAAACATACTTTCTTCATAATCATTATAGTATAAATGAGAAATTACAATCTTCGTTTTAATAGACCTAATAATTATTATTTATTAGTTGAATGAATACGGATCACTGTAAATGAATAGGCAGGCATTGTATAAGGGAAGTCTGTTCCTTTCACCTCAAAATCAGAAGATACTGATTTCGCCATTTTATCCTTGGGATCACCTGTTAAGAGCGTTTTAGTTGCTGTAGGATTTACTAAAGAAGCCCCCTCAAGCCTTACTTGCGAAGCTACTTCAACAGGTAGTAAATTCACTAGTTTTACAATATAATCACCCGAATGAGAGTCTTTCACAACAGATACACCTACACGTTTCTTTACTGCATCCTGGCTATCATTCAAACTAACAGTGGACTTTAAATAATCAGTTCCAGCATTTTGACCATACATCTGTTGCGTATAGTAACCAACCGTAGGTTTCACTTCTACATTATTAAAGTAAATCAAATCAGGATTCCACTGTGTATGGTTCTCCTTAGCAAGCAACGGCGCATAAGAAGTCATAGAAACGACATCTGCATTGCGTTCTATTGAAGTGAGGTAGAGAGCCTCTGCCAAGGCAGTTTCTACATTATTAGGCCGTCCGGGTAGATGCGCTGCGTATTCTCCCAAATACACTTTTGATTTGTTGCGGTCATAGCGATCATAATAATCCTGATTATGAATGAGCCAGCCCGGAGTAACATAATAATGTTCGTCTACCATGGGTATATTCAGTTTAGAAGCAAGTGCCCAGCCCTCATCATAATCGGTACCTTCGTAGAACGGGCCTACTGTTCCGATAACTGTTATTTCCGGATGCTTCGCCTTAATGGCCTTAAATATCATTGTAAAACGCTCTACAAAAACATCCGTGATTAAATCTTCATTGCCAATACCGATAAACTTTAAATCGAAAGGCTTGGGATGTCCGGCTTCTGCACGTTTACGTCCCCAAACGGTTTTCTTGGCATCACCGTTAGCGTATTCTATCAAATCAAGAATATCTTGGATATAAGTACCCATCTCTTCCATCGGAATACCACCTTGTTGTCCATTACATCCCAATTCACCTTTAGAATGGTGGCTGCAAGAGCCTGAGTTTTGGCAAGGTACACCAGCAGCAAGTACAGGCACAGGTTCGGCACCTATATCTTCACAATACTGAAAATATTCAAAATAACCTAATCCACGAGTTTGGTGATACCCCCAAAGATTACGTAAAGGCTTGCGCGTTTCAAGCGGTCCGATAGAGCCTTTCCAGTCATAAATATTATCAACTCCATCACCATGAGCCACACAACCACCGGGAAAACGTACAAAACGAGGTTTCATATCGGCCAGTGTTTGGGCAAGATCAGCACGAAGTCCATTCTTATGCCCACGGAAAGTGTTGCGAGGGAAGAGGGAAATCAGATCGAGTTCATAAGTACCGGCTGCTTGCGGAATGAGTGCCAAAACAGCTGCACGTACATCGGCATTAGCAGTAAGTACAGTGCTTTGCTTCCTCCATCCTTTAGAAGATACAGAAACGGACGAAGAAGCTATTTCACGACCGTCTTGATCAAGCAACTTCACTAAAATTTTGCCACCTTTACTATTTTGAGGTACACGAGCGAAGAGAGAGAAGTCATACTTTTCGCCTTTCTTAAGAGCAATACCATCGAAACCGTCGTTCTGCAAGGATGCACCCGGTTGATTGACATTGAGGATAGCATAATGCGGATTATTTTCGTGGATAGGATTTGTAGTGGCAATGGTAAACGTAGCATGGTCACCCTTTACCAACCATGCATAGCTGCTATC
This sequence comes from uncultured Bacteroides sp., assembly GCA_945607605.1. Lineage (GTDB taxonomy): Bacteria > Bacteroidota > Bacteroidia > Bacteroidales > Bacteroidaceae > Bacteroides. The sequence continues at coordinate 927 of CALYZE010000092.1, read as the reverse complement.
CCAACCTTGACGAGAACCATCTTTTGAAGAATATTCGAAGTCACGATTTTGAATGAGTTCAGCATAAAGTCCGCCATCGGCAGCGTAGTTTATATCTTCGAAGAAAACACCAATAAGATGTTCGCTCATTGGTTTTGCTTGCGAAGTTTCTACATGGATGGTAGCTTCGAGTGGTTTGAGATTGGCAAAGCGAGCGGGGTCTTGTTCAGTACGCTCGTCGTACAATATCTGCCGATATTTACGATGTTCAGCAAAACGAATCAATTCTTCAACGGTAGCATAAGACACGCGCTGCATCCATCCGTTCTCTTCCCGACCCTTTACAATCGTTTTCTTCTCAGTAACGGAAACCGTGTTTGATGGGCAATATTTAACACGGTCAATCTCTGTGAAATAGCTTTGTGGTCCCCATTTCAAAAGATCAATCGAAGCAGCATGAGCTAGTACTTCACCACTTTGGGTAGCTGTCCAAAGGCAATGCCAACGACCATCGGTACGATCCTGCACTAGTTTGGGACGAAACATTTTCTTTTGTCTTCCCCAAGGGCCGAAGTCACATTTCACATAATCGTAGCCATCAGCAACGGAAAACCATTGAGTACCTTCGGGACTCCAAGCGAATCGTAACCCACTTTGTCCCCCAGCATCGGAGTAGGAAAATAGAAAGACGGAATCAGGTTCATTGGTTACTTTGGCGATGCGGGCTTGCAAAGTAGTGCCACAAGCCAATAATAGACAGGTAGCAAAGAAGTACGCAATTTTTTTCATAGAATTGACATAGTATTAATTATTTACTTACTAATTGTTAGATAAAATAACTCGTATTGTGAGAGTATCTCAGTCGTATACTTAGGTAGCTTCAGTCCTATAGTTAAATAGCCTAAGTCGTATACGGAGGTACTCTCACTATAACTACGCTGAAAACCA
>CALYZE010000091.1 GCA_945607605.1 uncultured Bacteroides sp. | reverse complement strand
AATGAACAGTAAACGACTGTAGCCAACTAACAATAAATCTCTCTTTTTGTTAGCAGTCGTTTTTCACCCTATTTTCGAACCGTATTTCTACTGCGAAATAGTTTTGCGGTGAAGCCCGATTGTATAGTAAAATGATACAGATGAAAAAGCGTAAATAGATCTGCAAAATATTTTGCTGGAAATTGTGATGCAGGCTCATTAAGCAAATTACACAATTCTTTCTAAAGTGAAGAATTACGTAATTTGTGTAATTTGCGTTCCGTGATTTTAGGTACTCTCAGTGAAAAAACCTATTTTTGTGCAGCTAATTTAGAAACTAATTAAATGAAACGTATCTTTACTACCTTATATATACTGGCTGCTGTCGCATTGACAGCGATCGCTCAACCCCGGTTTGCCTCCAATACCGAAATGCACAACTTCGGACAGGTTGAATGGAAGCATTCGGCAACTGCTCAATATACCATTACGAATACAGGTGACCAACCTTTGGTTCTGACAGAAGTAGAACCGGATTGTGCTTGCTCGGTAGCTCAATGGACCCAAACCCCTATTCAACCGGGAGAAAAAGGAACCATCAGTGTCACTTTTGATGCAGAGGCTCTGGGACGTTTTCAAAAATCTGTAGCCATCTACACCAATGCGCAACCTCACTTGGTGTATCTGAAGTTTAATGGAGAAGTTGTACAAAAAATCACAGACTTTACGAAGGCACATCCCTATCTCATCGGACAAATCCGTATTGATAAGAATAATCTTGATTTTCCTGATATGCAACATGGAGAGCAATCTGTTATGCAGATAAGTGTAGTGAATCTCTCGGATCGTCCCTACGAACCCGTCTTGATGCACTTACCGCCTTATCTTCAGATGGAGAAGGAGCCTAATGTGTTACAAAAGGGAGAGAAAGGGCTCATCACACTTACCTTGGACTCTGAGAAACTGACCGATTTTGGACTCACACAAACTTCTGTTTATCTGGCACGTTTTGCAGGTGATAAGGTAGGGGAAGAAAATGAAATTCCCGTTTCTGCTATTCTTTTGCCGGACTTCTCTGGCATGACGGATGCAGAAAAAGCAAATGCACCTGTGATCAATCTGTCTTCCAAAGATTTGGATATGGCTCCCATGCTGACTAAGAAAACAAAAGCTCGTCAAGATATTACCATAACCAATCAAGGACGTGCTCCCCTACAAATAAGCAAATTGCAGGTATTCCATCCTGCAGTGGGTGTTAGTTTGAAAAAGAGCGTGCTGCAACCGGGTGAAAGTACCCGTCTTCGTGTAACAGTAGAAAAGAAAAACATAGGTAAGACGCGTCGTCATCTACGTCTGCTAATGATAACGAATGATCCGACGCAGCCCAAAGTAGAGATCAATATTAAAGCAAAATAGTTTGTAAAATTAATGACCATGGAACATCCTGAAAATAACAAAGCATACAAGGGCTTGGTTGTCAATGCAGGCATTGAGCAGCCGTCATCAGTGAATCCTTATTTGAAGCGGAAACCGAAGAGACGCCGGCTTTCTGTTACAGATTATGTAGAAGGTATTGTGAAAGGGGATGTTACGATACTAAGTCAGGCGGTTACCTTAGTGGAAAGCGTAAAGCAGGAGCATCAAGCTATAGCCCAAGAGGTGATTGAAAAATGTTTGCCTTATTCGGGAAACTCTATCCGCATAGGCATCAGTGGTGTGCCCGGTGCTGGTAAGAGTACTTCCATTGATGTATTTGGTCTGCATGTTCTTGAAAAATATGCCGGTAAATTAGCTGTTCTTGCGATTGACCCCAGCAGCGAACGGAGCAAGGGTAGTATTTTGGGTGACAAAACACGTATGGAGCAGCTTTCCATTCATCCTGAATCCTTTATTCGTCCCAGTCCATCGGCTGGTTCTTTGGGAGGAGTAGCCCGTAAGACTCGTGAAACCATTGTACTTTGTGAGGCGGCAGGTTTTGATAAGATATTTGTGGAGACAGTAGGAGTAGGGCAAAGTGAAACTGCCGTACATTCGATGGTGGACTTCTTCTTATTGATTCAACTCGCCGGTACAGGCGATGAACTGCAAGGCATCAAACGTGGCATTATGGAAATGGCTGATGGTATTGTCATCAACAAGGCTGATGGAGATAATCTGGATCGTGCCAAATTGGCGGCTACGCAATTCCGTAACGCTTTGCACCTCTTCCCGGCTCCGGATAGTGGATGGAAACCTCAAGTACTTACCTATTCAGGCTTCTATAATTTGGGAGTGAAAGAAGTTTGGGATATGGTATATCAGTATATTGATTTTGTAAAGGATAACGGTTATTTTGAATATCGTCGTAACGAGCAAAGCAAATATTGGATGTACGAAACAATCAACGAACAGCTTCGTGATAGTTTTTATCATAATCAGAAGATTGAATCCATGCTGGCAGATAAGGAAAACCAGATGCTTCAAGGAAACCTGACTTCATTTGTGGCGGCTAAGAATTTGCTCGATACCTATTTCTTAGAGCTGAAAAAATAAATACGAGGCTTCTTTTATAACTCTTTTCCTTCTTTCTCAAAATCGTTGCGCGACTTACTTCGTGTAACGATGTATACACCCAGGAATACCAGACCGATGGCTATTCCTTTCTCCAGATTGAATGTGCCTAAGCCTATGATAATCGCAACAGTAGAGGCTACGATGGGTTGCATGTAATTATACATACTTACCACGGTAGGGCGTAATAACCGTTGAGCGGTCATGATACAGATGTAAGCAAGGAAACTGCCTCCCACTACTACATAGCCTACCTGCAACAATGCGGCAGTAGAAATACTACTCCATTCAATGATGGCTATATCATGATAAGAAAATGGAATGTAGCACATGGAAGCATAGATAAACATCCATTTATTCAGAGTGATGGGTGAGTACTTCTGCGATAATCCTTTGAATACAGTCAGGTAGATGGAGAAACTGATCTGCGCAATCAAGCAAAGAAGGTTGCCGAGCATATTGCCATCTCCACTTTCACTACTTTGGCTGCTCATGATGAGTATCAATGCTCCCATAGCTCCCACGAATATACCCAGTACTTTCTTATTAGTGATCGGTTCTTTCAGATAAAGGGCAGCTACAATCATGGTCACGATTGGAAGTGTGGTGGTAACGATGGAGGCATCGATAGGTGAAGTCATGGATAGCCCGAAAATAAAGACTCCTTGATTGAAAACCAGCGCAAAGAGGGAAGCAAAGAATATCTTCAGCATATCCCGGTGATCTACTTGTTCGTTTTTACAGAAGAAAGAGAGTAACCAGAAACAGGCCGTAGCGCCTACCATGCGAAAGGTAGTAACAGACAGCGGAGAAAATTCTACTAAAGCAGATTTACCGATAGGTGCCATCAGCCCCCATAATATGTTGGCTGTAAGGGCAAAAAGGTGTCCTTGTGTATTTTTGTTCATAACTCTATTCGGATGAATGGGCTTGTTAAAAAACACGGCAAAGGTAACTGATTTCTCAATCTCTTTCTTTATATTTGCTTCTACTTTCTATTTGTTTTATATTTGTTTCCATTAAACGTAAGAAATCATGGAAGTACAAGCTAATTACATCAAGCGTATTGTGATACACGGATTGTGGCACCGGTACGATATTGCGTGGGATTTACGTCCTGATGTCAACATTCTTTCCGGCATCAACGGAATAGGAAAGACTACGATTCTGAATCGTTCTGTCAACTATTTAGAACAGACTTCAGGTGAAATGAAAAGTGATGAGAAGAATGGGGTACGTGTTTTCTTCGATAATCTTGAGGCTACCTTTATACCTTATGATGTCATTCGCAGTTATGACCGCCCACTCATCATGGGTGATTTTACAGCCCGTATGGCTGATCCGGAAGTAAAATCGGAATTGGACTGGCAGATTTATCTGTTGCAGCGCCGTTATCTTGATTATCAGGTTAATATTGGTAATAAGATGATTGAACTACTCAGTGGTGATGAGGAACAGCGCGAGATGGCTCCCACACTTTCTATACCCAAACGGATTTTTCAAGATAGAATAGATGAATTGTTTAGCTACACCCGTAAGAAAATTGATCGTAAGAGCAATGACATCATTTTCTATCAAGACGATGAGTGTCTTTCACCTTATAAGCTTTCATCGGGTGAGAAACAGATGCTTGTCATCTTGCTGACTGTCTTAGTGCGTGATGGAGATCACTGCGTCCTCTTTATGGATGAACCGGAAGCGTCGTTGCACATCGAATGGCAACAGAAGCTTATCGGCATGATACGTGAGTTGAATCCGAATGTACAACTGATTCTTACAACGCACTCTCCTGCGGTCATTATGGAGGGTTGGCTGGATGCAGTGACCGAAGTAAGTGATATTTCAACAACTATAAATAATCCGTGATAAGGTGTGGCAACTTCTTTAAAACATAATTTGACCTCGGCTTATCTGGATGCCGCCCGCAAACTTTCGCCGAAGAAAGCTCGTAGGCGTATTGTGGCATACGTAGAGAGTTACGATGATATCGCTTTCTGGCGAACACTGCTGGCAGAGTTTGAAAATGACGAACGTTACTTCCAAGTGATGCTTCCTTCGGCCACTTCATTGGCAAAAGGGAAAAAGATGGTGTTGATGAATACGTTGAATACTTCCGAACTGGGTCGTAGCTTGATTGCTTGTGTGGATAGTGATTATGATTTCCTGCTGCAAGGGGCTACCCATGTGTCGCGTCAAATCAATCGTAGTCCCTACATTTTTCAAACGTACGGATATGCCATTGAGAACTTCCACTGTTTTGCCGACAGTCTGCGTGAAGTCTGTGTGCAGGCCACGCTAAACGATCGTTTTATATTGGATTTCCCGGCATTTTTGAAACGTTATTCACAAATAGCCTATCCGTTGCTTTTATGGAATGTCTGGTTTTACCGTCAACACGATACACGTACTTTTCCGATGTACGATTTGAATGCTTGCATACGCTTGCGAGGAGTGAATATTCGTCGCCCTTATGCTAGTTTGGATGAGATGCAAAATAAAGTAACGGCGAAACTTTCCGAATTAGAAAATCGTTTTCCGAAATACATTGAAGAGGTAGAGCGTTTGGGAGGTGAATTGGAAGGGTTAGGCTTAACCCCGGATACTGCCTATCTTTATATACAAGGGCATCATATAATGGACTGTGTAGTGCTGAAAATATTGACACCGGTGTGTGCCGTTCTGCGTCGCGAACGGGAACAAGAGATCAAACGATTGGCAGAGCATAATGAACAGTACCGCAATGAATTAACGGGATATGAGAATAGCCAGGTGAATGTAGAGTTGATGCTGAAGAAAAATAGCGGTTATAAAAATCTTTATCTCTATCAGTGGGTGAAAGAAGACATCCGGGACTTTTTAGAAAAAGAGAAACTTTAGTAAATTTATAGCAAACTGAATATTAGTGTATGGATGTATTGAGAAATATAGATGATCTTTTAATTTCTTTGGGAGTCGCTCCATCTTTGGCGGATAAGCTTGATCAATTTATAGCCTTTGCCTTGGTGCTTATCATCGCTTTTGCAGCTGATGCGATATGCAGATGTGTTTTATTGAGAGTAGTGGGGCATCTCATCAAAAGGACAAAAGCAGTGTGGGATGATCTTGTCTTTGATCGGAAAGTCATGGTTCATCTCAGCCGCATGGTGGCTCCAATTATTATCTACCTATTCATTCCGGTAGCATTCGCAGAGACAAGTTCATCTACTTTAGGATTTATTCAACGCATTTGTTTGATCTATATCCTCGTTTCCTTTTTAAGTTTTATTCATTTCTTCCTGAAAGCTATTTATTTAGTATATAGCGAGAAAGAACAGTTTCGTGATCGTCCCTTGAAAGGTATGTTACAAACAGTACAGGTAATCCTGTGGTTTGTTGGAGCAATTGTTATAGTCAGTATTCTCATTAATAAATCGCCGGTAATCTTATTGGCAGGTTTGGGGACTTCGGCTGCTATCTTGATGCTGGTCTTCAAAGACAGCATTATGGGTTTTGTGTCGGGTGTGCAGCTTTCTGCTAACGATATGTTGAAAGTAGGTGATTGGATTGCGATGCCCAAGTATGGTGCGGACGGTACGGTGATAGAGGTTACACTGAATACGGTCAAAGTGCGTAACTGGGATAATACCATTACGACAATCCCTCCTTATTTACTTGTCAGTGACTCTTTTCAGAATTGGCGCGGCATGCATGAGAGTGGTGGGCGACGTGTCAAACGCTCCATTAACATTGATATGACGAGTGTTAAGTTCTGCACGTCGGAAATGTTGGCAAAGTACCGTAAAATCCGACTCCTAAAAGATTATGTGGAACATACGGAACAGGTTATTGAAGAATATAATATTGAAAATCACATTGATAATTCCATTCTCGTTAACGGTCGTCGTCAAACCAATTTAGGAGTGTTTCGTGCGTATCTCACTATCTATTTAAAGAATCAACCGGGTGTGAATCAAGAACTAACTTGTATGGTTCGTCAACTGCAACCTACAGATCATGGCATTCCTATGGAACTTTACTTCTTCAGTGCCAATAAGGACTGGATACCTTATGAAGGTGTGCAAGCCGATGTTTTTGATCATGTACTTGCCATCATTCCCGAATTTGATTTACAGGTGTTTCAATCACCATCGGGAAGGGATTTTCAACGGGCATTTTCTTAATGTTCTGAATAGCGTGTGCAAGTTTCTCTATCCGTAAATTCTCAAAAAAAAGATTGAGATGTCTGATGGAATGATTCAAACAGCCTGCACGGCTTTGGGTACTATGCAGACTGTTTTGATTAAACAACTTTTATATGGGACATCAATAGGTGTCTTATTTCACCCAAT
>CALYZE010000090.1 GCA_945607605.1 uncultured Bacteroides sp. | reverse complement strand
ATTAGTAGATAATCCGAATTTGACACAGCTTCCTGGATATTCAAGTCCAAAATAAGCGGTAAGGCTATCTATTATGATTGAATTTTAGGTTAGTAACGGAAAAGGGCGGACACTTTGATTGTGTTCCGCCTTTTTAAGGGTTGACTAAATAAAATCAAAAAATAAACAATAACAGCCAAAATGAACATGGTGAATTCATGAAAGCTTCTCTACTTTTGTATTCACAATAGCTGTGTCCGATAACGGGACTGCTTAATTAATCTTAAATTTATTTATTAATTAAATATATATTAATAATCTATGAGAATCTTACACAAAAATCTCAGTCTGTTAATACTTCTGTTGATAGGCTGTCCTCTAAGCATTTTTGCTCAGAACAAGACGATTACCGGTACGGTCCGTGATGCATTGGACGTGGTGATTGGTGCTTCTGTAACTGTGAAAGGTGATAATTCTACCGGTACAATTACCGATATGGATGGTAACTTTAAACTTTCTGTGCCGGCTTCTGCCAAGGAGTTGGTGGTTTCCTTTATTGGCTATGAAAATCAGACGGTGGCTATTGGCAACAAAACTCATTTTGACATTACGCTGAAAGAATCTTCCGTGATGTTGGAGGAGGTAGTGGCTATCGGTTATGCAAAAGTTAAGCGTAAAGACTTGACCGGTTCTTCTGTATCGGTAGGTAGTCAAGAGTTGGCGATGGCTCCTGTAACAACTGCCGCCCAGGCTCTAGCAGGTAAGGCTGCTGGTGTGAATGTAGTCCAACAGAGTGGTGCTCCGGGTGCCGATGTTCATATTACTGTTCGTGGTGGTACATCTATCACACAAGGATCTGAACCTTTATATATTGTGGATGGTTTCCAGATGGACAACGGTTTGCAGAATATTGATATCAATGATATTGAAACTCTTGATGTAATGAAAGATGCGTCAGCAACGGCTATTTATGGTGCCCGTGGTTCTAATGGTGTAATTTTGATAACTACTAAGTCCGGTAAAGCCGGTAAGACTGAAGTGTCTTATAATAGTTTTGTCAGCTTTGACCGTTTGGGTAAAAAACTTGATTTGCTTGGAGTAGAGGATTATGTGAAATATCAATATGAGTTCCAGGCACTGCGTGGCAGCTATAATGATTTTACCAACTTCTTTGGTGGGGATGTAAATGCCGCTGACTTCTATACTGGGGCCTATGGCCGTATTGCAAGTGAATATGGGAATCGGGCTGCGATCGATTGGCAGGATCTGGTATTTGGTGATACGGGTATTACTCAAAACCACAACTTGAATATCAATGGTGGTACTGAAAAGACTAGATATATGTTGAGCTACAACTATACTGGTGAAGACGGTATCATGGAAAGACATGGTTATCAGAAAAACAGTATCCGTGCCAAGATCAACCATGAATTGTGGAAGGGCGTGCGTTTTGATTTCTCTTCCAGTTTCCAGATGACTAAAGTAGAAGGTGGTGGTTCATTGGGTGGCAAATTGAAACAGACTATTCTGCAACCTATTACTGGTGGTTCCAGATGGACCAATGAACAAATGATAGGTTCGGATATTGGCGCTGAGATCGGTGATATCATGAATGATAATAATTATGATTCTCGAAATCCGATTCTTGACAATAGAGCCATTACAAACGAGAAATACACACGTCTGGTTACAGTAAATGCCGGTTTGGAAATCGATATTATAAAAGATCTTACTTTCCGTACTGCAGGTAGCTATTGGTGGAGACAAGTTCGCCAGGATTATTGGGATAACGGTACGACTAAACAGGCTGAGGCTAACAAGAGCCCTTATGGCTACGGCTATAGAAACAATGATGAGAAGTTTTCATGGCAGGTTACCAATACATTGAGCTATAATTTCGATATAGCAGAAAAACATCAGTTCACTGCTTTGCTGGGACAAGAAACTATTTATTCGGAATCCATGAAGTTGGATAATGAATATCGTGAATTTTCTGACGGTAACTTTGGATTGAATGATGTGGCTATGGGTACTCCTTATACATATAAATCCGGTAAAAGTAAAGATGGAATGGTTTCTTTCTTCGGACGTCTTTCTTATAACTTCAACAGCCGGTATCTGCTTACTGCAACTATGCGTGCCGATGGTTCTTCCAAATTTGCCCGTGGCAATCAGTGGGGGTATTCTCCTTCTGCTTCTGCTGCATGGCGTATTTCCGAAGAGTCTTTCATGGAAGATCTTGTTAATCTGGATAACTTGAAATTGCGTGCAGGTTATGGCGTTGCCGGTAATAATAATATCGACAATAACATGTATGCCACTACTTACGGTTCCGGTCATTATGGTTATAACGGTGGTGATTTCATCACTTATGTACCTGGTTCTACGTTGGGTAACAAGAACTTAAAGTGGGAGAAAACAGCGACTACTAACATCGGTGTGGATGTTTCTTTGTTCGGAAGCCGCATCAATCTTTCCATGGACTGGTATAATAATGAGTCTAATAATCTGTTGATTAAGAATAAGATCCCTAGTTCAACAGGATATACGGAGCAATTCCAGAACTTAGGTTCTATCCGTAACCGTGGTATTGAAATCGTTTTGAATACAACTAATATCCGTACTAAAGACTTTACCTGGACAACTGACTTTAACATCGCTTTCAACCGTTCAAAAGTTTTGGAATTGTATGGAAAAGAGGGTGCGTCCAATTATTTTATCCAGGATTATGAATCACGTATGGGTTATAAGATTGAAGTAGGCAAGCCTTTGGGGCAATATTATGGCTTGGTTTATGATGGAATCTATACTACTGAGGATTTTACACAAAATGCCGATGGAACTTATACCTTGAAACCAGATGTTTCTTACTTGAAAGGTAGTACACGTTCAAAAGTAAAACCGGGTGATGTAAAATATAAGAACATTGCAGGTGAGACTGATGCTAATGGGAATCCTGTATATTCTATCAATGACCGTACCGTTATCGGTAATGCCCAACCCAAATTTACCGGTGGTATGAACAATACATTCAGATATAAAGGATTCGATTTGACTATCTTTATGAACTTTGTATATGGAAATAAAGTATTTAATATGAGTACACAACGCTTTATAGGTCCGTATATGGCTAATCAGAATACGTTGGCTAAGATGGCGAACCGTTTCACTTTGGTTGATCCTCAGATTGGTAAGGAAAGTGCAGATCTTACCCGTTTGGCAGAGTTGAATCCTGCACAATTCAGCGGTGACTTACTTTGGAATATTTCTTCTAATAACAAGAATGCGATCAGCGACCATAGCAGTTACTATCTGGAGGATGGTTCATACTTGCGTCTAAATACGATTACTTTAGGTTATACTTTTCCGAAAGTACTGATTCAGAAAGCTAAGATCAGCAATGTTCGCATTTATTGTACTTTGAATAATATTCATACATTTACCGGCTATACCGGTTACGATCCCGAAGTCTCTGCTTCCGGCAGCGCTTTGACTCCGGGTGTTGATAATTCTTCTTATCCTCGCTCAAAAAGTTGGGTGTTGGGAGTAAACTTAACCTTTTAATTAGACAACGAATATGAAAAAGATATTAAATATTTTAGGTATATTGGCTGTGTCACTGGCTTTCACCTCTTGTCAGGACTGGCTGGATATGCCTTCTGAATCAAAAGCGGACAGTTCTTCTATCTTTGCTACGATAAGTAGAGCTGAAATGACGGTAGTTGGAGCCTATGCATATCTCCATACCCAAGAGTTAGGGTATCAGTTGTTGATGGGTACGGATGAGTCGAGTTCTACAGAGGCGAACTCTAAATATTACATGTCGAACTATGACTATACGAATGTTACAGGCATGCTGAACTCTACATACACCAGTATGTATAAGGCGATTGAATATTCTAATGTTTGTATTAAGAATCTGCTTCAGATGAAAGGTGCCAATGAAAGCGAACAGAAAAAGATTGACGCATTGTTGGGAGAATCTTTGGCAGTTCGTGCCTATGCATATTGGAATCTTGTACGTTTCTTCGGAGATGTACCTTATGCAGATGTGCCGACTTCCGGTTTGACTACTTTTTCCTCTTCACGTGTGAGTCGCGATATTATTTGGGATAATTGCGTGGCCGATCTTCAGCGTGCCGTTGAGCTGCTGCCTTGGAAAAGTGAAGGTATGGTGGCTACATCCGAGCGTTTTACGAAGAATGCAGCTTATGGTATATTAGCGCGTGTAGCCTTGTATGCGGCAGGCCATTCTTTACGTTGGGATTTAGATAAGGTCCCTTATGAGAAAAGTACAGTAAGAGTTGCTCAGCGTGATGACGCAGCCCGTGTGAAGGAATTGCTGCAAATAGCCGCTAATGCCTGTAAAGAAGTGATTGCCAAAGGTGAAAACACATTGCTGGATGATTACGATCAAGTTTTCCGTGACTTGGCAACCAAAGGTTATAACAATGAAACAATGTTTGAATATGGTTGGTATGGCCCTAACTCTGTAGATGTCCGTACCGGTTACACTAATGGTATTGCTACCAGCGGCAGCTCATCTACATTCGGCAAAGGCGGTGCACAGATGGTTGCAATGCCGACTCTTTATTTTGAATTTGGCGAGGGCGATCAGCGAAGAGATGTATCTGTATGTAACTACGGGATTCTTTCTAACGATGATTTGCAGATGAGCACTTATTTGGGTGCATGTGTCGGTAAATATCGTATCGATTGGATGAAGGACAGAGGTGCTACAGATAGTAAACGTAATATCAACTTCCCATTATTGCGTTATTCGGATGTACTCCTTATGTATGCTGAAGCTTTGAATGAACTGAACAATGGTCCTACATCAGAAGCTACTAAAACACTGAAAGATGTTCGTCTACGTGCTTTCAAGAAAGACGAAAGTAAGATAGGAACTATTCCTGCAGGTTACGAGGAGTTTAGAAACGCAATCATCAAGGAGCGTAAACTGGAACTTTCCAATGAATCATTGCGCAAGAGTGACTTGACACGTTGGGGTATCTTGTACGAACATCTCAATGCAGAGAAAGATAAATTGTATCAATTGGCCAAACATGAAGGGGAGTATGCAAATGTAGATGTATATCGGGCTTATAAGAAAGCAAAAGGCGTGTTGAAGAATCCGATTATAGGTTTGTCTTATATTGCGATGACCGATGCAGATATCGCCTCTTTAGGGTTAAGTGAGGAAAATGTGAAAATATTGAAAATCATTAATGATTCTGGTAAGGGTTATCTGGAAGTGACTTTCTATGAAGATAAGGCTACAGGTAAAGTTTATTTTACCAAAGAGGCCGTGCCTGCCGGAGTGGAAGTGACTGAGGCTACCTATACAATCTTGAATATGTTCGGTTGTCATTCTGTGAAGCAGAAAGGAGGACTTTCCGTGGATGATGTAGAAGGATATGCTTCTAAAAATACATGGATTGAAGATATGTTCTATGGTTTGCAGAAGAATATGGTAGAAATCCTTCCGTTGAATACTACGAAGATCATTGATGTTAATCCGGGGCTGAAAGATCAGCAACATCCATGCTATAGATAATGATTGAGCTTTAGACTTAGTGGAGAAAGAAGAGGCGGTTGCTTGTAGAGGGTGACCGCCTTTTTAGGACTAGTCATATATTACACAATAGACCTTTTTTTAAAACTTATTCTACTGGTTAAACGTAGAAGAGTTTTAGGAGAATTATGGCATGAATTTCTTAGTTCTAACATTTAAATATACATATTGTGAAAAAAACATTTTGCATCGTTTATTTGCTCTTGATGATTGTTTACACACAAGCACAACCTATTGCTTTCCCGAGTGCCGAAGGTTATGGAAAATATACTTCAGGCGGACGTGGTGGACGTGTCCTGACTGTTACGAACCTAAATGACAATGGTAAAGGTAGTTTTCGCGAAGCGGTGGAACAGCAAGGCCCCCGTATTGTGATTTTTGCTACAGATGGCACCATTGAGCTAAAGTCTCCGCTTCGTATAAACAATGACAGTATTACCATAGCAGGTCAGTCTGCTCCGGGAGATGGCATTTGTCTGAAAGATTATCCGTTGGTAATAAATGCCAGTAATGTCATTGTTCGTTATATCCGAGTCCGAGTGGGTGACCGCTATAATCTGGATAGTGACGGAGTGGGAGGTGGACGTTATGGACAGAAAAATGTTATCCTTGATCATCTTTCCGTAAGCTGGAGTATTGACGAGTGTCTTTCCATTTATAAAACAGAAAATCTCACAGTGCAATGGTGTTTGGTTGCTCACAGTCTGAATACTTCAGTTCATACGAAAGGGAGTCATGGCTTTGGCGGAATTTGGGGAGGTTATAAAGCTACCTTTCACCATAATCTGTTGGCGAATCATGCGAGCCGTAACCCACGCTTCTCTTCGGTAGATGGCACAAAGTGGGTGGACTATCGTAATAATGTGGTGTATAACTGGGGCTTTAAAACTGCATACGGTGGAGGACACCATGCCGAGATCAACATGGTGAATAACTATTACAAACCGGGACCTGCTTCGCAACACCATCGGTTGCTTGATGTAGCAGATGACGGTACGGGACGTTATTATGTAGCAGGTAATGTGATGGAGGGAGATGATGTCGTAACACACAATAATCATAGTGGCATTACGGATCGCGTGGGAAAATGCTACATTCGTAGCAAGAAAAGTGCGTCACCAGATTCTGGCATTGCACCGGAAGCTGTCCCTACTACAGGCCACGAATCTAATTCTTGTCTAGTAGAGGCTCCCTTCCCGTACGAACCAATCAATGAAGATATGGCTACCGAGGCATATCAACGAGTGTTGGCAACCGTGGGGTGTAGCTTTTCGCAAGATGATTATGACCGTGAAGTCTTGCGCCAAGTAAAGAAAGGTATTGGCGTGTTTGGCACGAATGGGATCATTAATTCACCGGAAGATGTAGGTGGATGGCCTGTCTTGAAAGCAGGACAAATATTGGCAGATAGTGACGGAGACGGCATGCCGAATGTATGGGAACTTCAACATGGATTGAATCCGAAAGATGCTTCAGATGCATCTACTTCTACGCTAGATAAACTGTTTACTAACATTGAAGTCTATCTGAATGGTCTG
>CALYZE010000089.1 GCA_945607605.1 uncultured Bacteroides sp. | reverse complement strand
ATAGCAGCACGCTCAGCATTCAACACAAATCTTACTGTAAAAAGTGGTATGGCTAGAGGAATCAAAGTTTTGATAGCAAAAGTCTTGATGGCAATATCCGCTGGATAAGAAATTTTTAAGGAATAACAAACCACAATGCGAGAGGGGATAATCTCCTCTTTACCTACAAGAGAAAGAAGTGAAGTCCGGACTTCACTTCTTCCACTACCGACTGACGATGCCTCGTCTGATCGATACCCTTTCATCCTCTGAGCGACTACACACCCATCGCATTAGCCCCCAAGGCCCCCAATAGGGCAGAAGCGAGGGCAATCACAACTTTCAGGACCTTGTCCCATACACTTTTTTTCATACACTTTTTTTTCTTTAGTTTTTAGAATTTAACCTAACGGATTACCGTCGTCCCCTCCATTCCCGGAGCCATCACCTGATCCATCCGATTCACCGTCCTTGTTCACCAACGCCTCCAAGTCATAGAAATCAATCTTCTGTCCGGCACGGGTGGCGGTAATGTCGGGTCTGACTGTGCTCGACGGACGGAAATTGATTTTCACCGCCTTGATGTTTTTGGCGGTACAGTCTTTCAGGTCAGTGACTCCCTCGGTACGTGCCGACAGGCTGAATACACCAAAGTTCTGGATGTTGACCGACTGTCCGTTGTAAAGAGTCGAAATCATCGCCTCTACAAAGTTGGTCAGCACACTTTGAATGTCGCCGAAGGTCAGTGAACTCTTCTCTTTCATCACGTAAGCAATGTCGTCTAATGAGGCATTATCGCCCAACGTTACCAGTTGCGGATAGAACTTGGCTACTGCATCTGTCTTGCGCGGATCTTTTCGCGCAATCTTTTTGAATGGTACTCCCATGTTGTAAATAATTAATTTAATGAAACATTGAATTTTGAATACTCTCGTTTGTATCTCAGCTGAAGTACAGGGACAAAGATAAGGGGATGATTTCCTCTTATCATGAGCTTTAGAGGCTTTTGTAGACTTCTAAAGAATGAGCTTCTTTGTGGAAGGGCTTCGTACTAAAAGAAGTGAAATAGGAGATTTAATCAATCAAATGTTGTGTTATTTCATTGATAATAACTACCTTTATCTCATTATTAATTCAAAAAAACATGACCATGAATTTAAAAGAAAACGAACCCTTTCAGGTTCGTACGTACTCCAAAGAAGAGCTTGCCATGCTCTACAATCCTACCTTCTGTTTGACCAACGCTATTAACACGCTTTCCTCTTGGATTCGTTTGAACAAGTCACTGCAAGCAGAACTGGCAGCGATAGGCTATAACCGCTATCGCCATTGCTTTACCCCCAAGGAAGTGGGGGTTCTCGTTAAATATCTGGGTGAACCCTAAACCAAACGAACGTTTGTAAAGAAAAAGCCAATACAAGAGAAGCCCCGTAACAATAGATGTTATTCAGTATAACAATAGATGTTACGGGGCTTTTGCTTACTTGCTGTTTCTATCCACTTCATCCTGCTGAATGTCCGTCACCTCATACTCGGTGGTATCTTGTTCGTTGATTCGGGTTTTGAAATGATATTTTTCAAGTACCTGCACCAAGATGAGTTGTGTACGCTGAGTGACCTGTACTTTCCCGTAGATGCTGAGTTTCGTCAAGATCACACTGGCAGGCAGCCACCTCACATTCAAGTCTTCGGGCAAGGGCTGGCGGTAATAAACAAAGAGATCTTCCTCTACGGGATCCTTCATGCGGTGCAGCTCGTTATGCTTGTTTAACCGGTCGATCCCTTCGCCTTCAAACCAATACTGAAACCCACTCTTCACCAAAGCCAACGCCTGCGCAAAGACAGCCCGATGGTTCACTTCCTTGTGATAATCAATCTCCTTGACGGTGACGGGTAGGAAACGCCTGTTGGCTCCGATATCCTGCAAGCATTGGCGATTGTTGGTACTGGCAATGAAGGAGCAGTGACGGGGCAGATTAAACGCCTCCAAGTCGTACACTTTTCGCTGCGTAATGTAGTCTTGCGCAATGATTCTCTTCAGGGCAGCCAGTTCACTCGGTTTCACGCCTTCAAACTCCTCCATGTTGATGATCAGGCGGGTGGCAAGCAGACGCACGTCATCCTTGTTGGAAGTATCGATGATGCCGTTGTAGAAATATTCCTTCCACTCGGGAGGCAGCAAGTGGCGTATCCAGCTACTCTTTCCTTTGCCCTGACCGCCGTAGAGGATGAGTACCAACTGATTCATCTTTTCATCATGTATGGCACAGTCTACGAGTCCCACAATCCACTTGCGAAAGGCCTCACGCCACAACTCCTGTTCCTCCGTCTCGACCGTATCCGCCAACATTCCGATGTAATCCACTCCATCCCACGGGGGAAGATTCTCCAGATATTCGCAGTAGGGATTGAACTCCTTGGCATAATCAGAGTCGACCACTGCTTTCAGAAAATTCAGCGAACAGGAGAGGCCCGCTATCTGCATATTCACGAAGATGCTGTTGTAATCCTTTCCACGCATGGGGCGATACCCTTTCTCCTTCTGTTCAGGCGAAGGGCAGGACCTGAACTCCAGTCGATCCAGAATGGAGTTTCGGCGGATGTCGTAATGCTCCTGTAGAAAATCCATCACCTGATTGATGATCGGCTTCTTGTCCTCCTTTAGCGTGGCAGCCTCGGTGGTCTTGTCGGTATAGACAAACGAGTTGCGCAGCGGAGATTCCACATCAAAGCCCTCCTTACCGAAACGCTTCCGGGCAAGCTTCAACACGGTCTCTTCTCCCAGTCCCTTGGCAAAGCACTTGTTGCCCAAGGCAAAGAGGAAACTGTCACGGTTGCCTTCCTTGAAGGGCATGATGCGCTTCACTGCTGCTACAGCCTGCGAGAAGAGCATGACCTCCCAAGAGTCGGGTTCCGTTCCTGTCGTTTTGCCGGGAGTCTTCTTGCGCTCTTCCTCCTCTGTTGACTCCTGCGTACCCTTGTCGCCTGTCTTCTTTTTCTTCCTCTTGTCATCCGCCTGCGGAATGACGTGTACTTCCAACGGTTCAATCAACTCTTGCAACTCTGTGTTGAAGTATGCATCCGGGTCGAAGGAGACAAAATAACCTCTGGATACATCCTTTCCGCTTCCGTCAATCTCCACTTCGAGCAACTTCTCGAAATGCTTTTTGGCCGCATTGTATAAATTGAGATGAATCTCTTCCAGTTGAGAGTAAGTTACTGAACCGTGGGTGAGCTGCTCCCGCAACTTTTGTGCGTAGGCCGTGCGCAGGTAGACGAAAAACTTGAAGCCGTGGCGTCGGGGTGAGAGGAAAGAAGCAAGCGTGTCAGGGTCGCTGTTGATAGAGGCTCTGATCTCCTCCAGCCGTTCCTCGGGTTGCTCGTCCAAATCGAGGGTAAGTACCGGATTGTAGCGAAGGAGACCGGATGCCAGTCTGCGATCACGATAGTTGGCCGTCACACTTCTGAACGGTAATTGCTTCTTCACCCGACCGGCCTCTTCCATTTTTCCCTGAGCCACCAGACTGGCAATCTTGATGACCAACTTGGCAAACTGACCCTCCCTGATGTCCGCCAAATCTTGGGCGAGTGTAGTCTCCCCATTGACGATGCTGAAACCACGATAGGTGGTTACTTTTACGTTTTCCATACGATTTGTTTTTTTTAATTTGCCTGATTGGCGGTGCAAAATAGGGGAGAAACTTTGGGAGAAACAAAAAACGATCCTTCGCATAAAAGGACCGTTTTTTTGAGAATTTGGCACCCTCGATTTCAAGGGCTACTTCCGTGATTCCAAGGGCTACTTCTGTTTGTCGGGATACATCTGATGGAACAGGCTACTGAGTTCCTTTTCAATACATTCCACGTGCACCGGCTCGATTCTACCGTCTGCATCTGTAAAGTTTATTGCCTTGTGCAACGCCCTTGCCATGGCCTTTACTCCCGTGTGTCCTGCGGTTTCATACTTTTCCGCCAATTGCGGAACGAAGATCTTAAGGAAATCTTCTCTACGCTTATAATCCACTCGCAAACAGAACTTTGGCTTCGATAGGTACGCTACCAGCTCTTCGCCTTCTTGACATCCTTTCGGATAAATGATTTGAACTCCGCCCTTTCTATAGACGATTGCCTCAGTTAGTGTTTTTTAAAATCATTCATGAGAATTTCATTTTAATAAATTAGTAATTAATCTTTAAAAAAGCTGCAAATTTAACAATTATATTCAAATCACTTTCCTACTTCCCTTAAAAGTTTCATTTTTTCTTGATAGTGTGTGTGTGTGGTATGGATGAAGAGAGGGGGGTGGGGGTGTACCCTATACTATACAATATACACACACACATCCTTTTAAAAAAGTAATATTATAGCGCCCGCATGTATATAATAAGGTGAAGGGATGCAGAGCACAGGCAAAAAGGGAGGGAAAAGAGCCTTCTTTGGATGAAAAAATCTGCTTTTCCGTGTGTTAAAAAAACGGTGGGATCAGTTGATAGATAAATAGATAGTGTGTGGAAGTAAAGAAAAAGCAGATTAAACTATAAAAATATTTTGTAATTCCATTTCTTGACGCTAACTTTGCGCCCATTAAACGTACGTCTGAAAGGCACTACTTTCGCTTATCATTCGTTCGTTTACTACATCTTACCCACGGGTAATGAATCGCTGGTCAAAAGCAGTAGGTAAGGGGAACACAGAACTTGCCGTATTCTACATACAGTGTTCGCAAGTAATTGGAAATCAGACTCATATACGGTTTCCAAAGCCCCAAGAGAATGCCTTTTTCTGAAGAATAATCATAAAAATGGGAACGGAACAAGAGACCGAAATTTGGTATGCCATGCGTGCTACCTATCGCAGAGAGCTTGATGCCGTCCGGCTCCTTGAAGAGGAGAAGTTGGGCAGTTTCATCCCTATGCAATACAAAGTCAGTGTCAAAAAAGGGAAGAAAGTCCGCACTTTGGTTCCCGTCATCCACAACTTGGTGTTTGTTCATGGCCGCCCTTCCGACGTGAAGCGTGTCAAGGCCCACATCCCTTACCTCCAATACATCATCGATAGCCGTAGCGGTCAGAAGATCATTGTTCCCGATCCAGACATGCAACGCTTCATTGCCGTTGCCGGTACTTACAACGATCATCTACTCTATTTTCAACCCGAAGAACTAAATCTCTCGAAAGGTACTAAAGTACGTATTCTGGGGGGCGACTTCGCAGGGCAGGAGGGCATCTTCCTGAAAGTGAAAGGCACACGCGACCGTCGTGTAGTCATTGAAATTCAGGGAATCATTGCCATTGCATTAGCCACCATCCATCCCGATTTGATAGAAGTAATTGAATAATGTATCCAAATTAATCATTTGATGAATTCATCTCACATTCGTTTTTTTAGGCAATACCTTTCTTCTCGCGTATTGCCCATCTGGACCATACTCTTAGGCGATATGTTCCTGATTGTTTTATCGACTTTAATCGCCTATTGTCTGCGTTATGGTTTCGCCAATTTTATGGAGAAAAGCATCGCGATGGACTCTGTGATCCTATGGAGTGTGGCAGCCAACTTGATCTTTTTCCGTGTTTTCCGCACTTACTCCAACGTGTTGCGCTTCTCCTCGTTTGTGGACATTATGCGCATTTTTGCGGCCCTGACTTCCGCTTATCTATTGCTCATCGTTCTTTCTGTTTTATTCGACTCTTTTTGGGGGCAAAAAATAGGTTCTATTGACATTCTGGTAATGGCTTATATTATCAGTTTCTCCATCATGTCCGGTTCGCGCATTCTGATAAAAACAGTCTTCGATATTTTGAGTTTTGACCGTTCTCATTGCACTTCCGTGTTTATCTATGGCGTGAAAGAAGCCGGTGTGAACATCGCTAAAACGTTCAATACCGACCTTCGTTTCCATTATCGCCTGCGTGGTTTCATCGCTGATGAACCGGAACTGGTCAATAAAATAGTGATGGGCGTGCGTGTGTATCCCAATGATGATCGCTTGATCGACCTTTTGAATGCCCGGGGTGTTCAAACGGTAATTGTTTCTCCTGCCAAAATGGAAGAGCTGAAAAAAACCGATATGGCCGATCAGTTGTTGGCCCAAAACATCAAACTGATGACTGCTCCTCCTTTGAGTGAGTGGAATGGTAAGATGCTGAATCGTACACAATTAAAAGAAATACAGATTGAAGATCTTCTTCAACGCGATCCTATTGAGATTGATATCCATAAGGTTGCTTCCCATCTGGAAGGGAAGCGTGTCATGATTACAGGTGCTGCGGGTTCCATTGGCAGTGAAATCATGCGGCAAGTAGCTTCTTTCAATCCTTATAAACTGATTTTGGTGGATCAAGCTGAAACTCCGCTGCACGACATCCGTCTGGAACTTCAGGATAGCTGGCGTGATATTGATGCGGAAACCATCATTGCCAATATCTCTAATGCCACCCGTATGGAGGAGATATTCCAGGATTACAGACCTCAGTATATCTTCCATGCAGCAGCCTACAAGCATGTGCCTATGATGGAAGATAACGTATCGGAATCCATTCAAGTGAATGTATGCGGTACGCGTATTGTTGCCGACTTGGCCGTTAAATACGGTGCTGAGAAGTTTGTCATGATCTCTACCGACAAGGCAGTCAATCCTACAAACGTTATGGGCTGTTCCAAACGTATTTGTGAGATTTATGTGCAGTCACTTGCTAAGAAACTACAGAAAGAGGGAGCAAACTCCCCTCAATTTATTACCACCCGTTTTGGTAATGTTTTAGGCTCCAATGGTTCCGTGATTCCCCGCTTCCGTGATCAAATTCAGCGAGGCGGTCCTGTGACGGTGACTCATCCCGAAATTATCCGTTATTTTATGACCATTCCCGAAGCTTGTCGCTTGGTACTTGAAGCCGGCAGTATGGGTAGTGGGGGAGAAATCTACATCTTCGATATGGGCAAACCGGTGAAGATTGTTGACCTTGCCAAACGTATGATCATACTTTCAGGGCGTGGAGATGTAAAAATCGAGTTTACGGGTCTTCGTCATGGAGAGAAGCTTTATGAAGAACTCCTGAATGCGAAGGAGTTAACTAAACCTACCTATCACGAAAAGATTATGATTGCCACCGTACGTGAATACAATTACGATGAAGTAAAGGAGCGTATTGAGAAGTTGATAGATGTAAGCTTTACTTACGATCAAATGAAGACGGTGGCAGCCATGAAGGATATTGTCCCGGAATTTATCAGCAAAAACTCCTGTTTTGAAGCCTTAGATAAAAAAATGACATCAAGAATCTAACCCCATTAATTTATGCGTCGAATTTTATTTTTGTTTTTTAGCCTTTTGGTTCTATCCGGTTCTGTTTACGCCCAGCGTATGTCCGACGAACAAGTCATCACGTATGTGAAGCAGGCACAAGCCGCCGGAAAATCTCAGAAACAGATGACTACCGAACTT
>CALYZE010000088.1 GCA_945607605.1 uncultured Bacteroides sp. | reverse complement strand
TGCACAAGGCTTGCAGTACCGCTGCATACTATTTGCAGTGACGCTGCAAAGCATATGCAGTGCGACTGCAAGGTATTTGCAGCAACGACATGACCTATGACTGAGAGTGAGGCTATCTATTCAGCCACGGTTCCGGATTTAATTTTTCTTTCTCTTTTCGCAATTGGAAATGCAACACCGTACGTCCGTTATCCGATCCATCAGAAAAGATTTGACCCAGAGTTTGCTTCGTTGTTACAGTATCACCCTGCTTGACAGAAGCAGAAGACAGGTTGCAATAGACAGAAATGTAGTTGCCATGGCGAACAAGAATATTAACCAGCCCGTTCAACTGAAAAACAGCGGCTACTTTACCATCAAATATAGCACGGGCTTGTGCACCGGGTTTCCCCTGGATATCAATTCCTTTATTGTCTAACTTCACATTGCGTAAACCTTCCACCGTATACTGACCATAACGACTGGTAATGATATAAGCTCCGGTAATAGGCATCGGCAGTTTGCCACGGTTGTTGACAAAGCTACCGGACAATTCACGGTCAGCCTTACTCATGCTATAAGTCTCTAAAGGTGTACTCTTAGGTTTCGAAGTTGTGGTAGTAGTGGTGGTCTTATCCACTTTTTCATTTTCTTTTTTGCGGGCAGCCGCCTCCCGACGCGCCTCTTCTGCGGCACGCTTGCGGGCTTTTTCTATTTCTTCTGCAATCAGGCGGTCAATACGGGCATTGAGCTGATTGGCTTCCCGACGCTTCTTGCTCAGTTCATTTTGCAATCCCCGCTGTTTTTTCTGCAAATTGGCAACCAGTGTCTTTTTTTCTTTCTCCTGCTCTTCCAGTTTTCCCTTCTCCTCTTCTCGCTCTTTCAATAAGCCTTCTTTGGCGGCTTTCACCTGCTGCAATTCTTGTTGCTTCTGATTCACTTGCTCCTGCTTCTTCAAGATTTCTTCTCCCTGCAAGCGTTGATACGTGGCATATTCGCGGACGTAGCGTAAACGGCGATAGGTCTGTTCCAGACTTTTGGCTGAAAAGATAAACATCAGTTTCTCTTCAACAGAACGATTTTTGTACAGATATTGTACAGACGCTTCATACTTTTTCTTCTTATCTCTCAAATCACTCTGCAAGCGTGTCAGCTGTTTCCCTAAAGAAGACAATTCGAGTTCTATGGCCTCTACATCCTTATTAATCATAAGGATATAACGTTTACGTTCCTCTATCTGACCGGTCAGTGCGGCAAGGCCATTCAACTGACTGCCGACATCCTTTTGTGTTGTTTTTAAGAGTGTTTCTGACTCTGCAATCTGCTTTTGCAAAGATCCACGCTTCCCTTCCAATTCCTTAATCAGTTTATTGGATTGGGCAAAAAGCGGTGAAGCCTGAAAAAGAAGGCAGCATACAAACAGAAGAAAGGAGCAACGTTTCATCAGCATTTACGATATTAACACTTCATGACAAGAGGTTATTCACCCGTGAGGCTCATCAGCATCTCTAAGAGTTCATTCAGCTCTACCTTCCTGTATTTACCTGAAAGGGAGGTAGGCAATAGGTCAAACTTCTTATCAGAGAAGTTATAAAGTTCAATTTGTCCCTTTTCCAGAGAGGGAATTCCCAGTTCTTTTCCGGGTAGTATCTTTTTACCATGCGGTTTGGAAGCAGCATAAAGTAATTTCTCAAGATGTTCAAAGTTTGCCTTTTTAGGCAATACATCTTTCAACTCTTTGCGCGTAGACTGTACATAGCGTTTCCCCATACGATCTACCAACAAGATATCGTCGGGTGTGACCTCCATACGAGCTACTTCTGTACGCAGAATAGGCATTAAGAAAGAGATTTGCATGCGCTCACCACTCTTCAACTTCATGGTGCCGTTCACAGTCAAGGTAGCCTCTTTATGTGGAACGGTCAGTTGCACTTTAGAGGAAAGATAACCGGAATCCTTCAGGAGAGACGAACCCACCTCTCGGGAAGTTTTACATCCGGCCAGACCTACAGTCATCAAAAGTAGGAAGAACAAAAGACGCATCGTCCCTGTAACTTTATTTGTCAACAGTTTCGGTTTCATCAGCAATGTATTTCTTTTTTTCAATTTTTTGTTTCAATGTTTTCGACTTACTACCCATCTCCAAAGCTTGCTTCCAATACTTCAAGGCACCGTCCACATCACCGGTCATGTAATAAATATCGCCACAATGTTCTACAATCACATCACTCTTCGCTCCATCACTCTTCATGGCATCATCAATGTATAGACGGGCTTCCGCATATTTTCCTTTTTCAAATAGAATCCATGCGTAGGTATCGAGATAAGTAGAATTGCTCGGTTCGGCTTTCACGGTCTTATAACTCATTTCTTCAGCTTTATCCAGCTCTTGCCGTTCCACAGAGAGATAATAGGCATAATTATTCAAAGCCCCTATGTTCGAAGGATTGTATACCAAAGCGGAGTCATAGGCAGCATACGCTTCTTTATTCCGCTTCTGTGTATGATAGGCATCCCCGATAATCGAGTAAAAATCGGAGACCACTTCTTTCTTACTGTCGGCAGTTACAAACTCTAAAGCCTTCTGACAAACGGCCAGAGCATCTTCTGTCCGCTCAGCCTGATTATAGGCAATGGCCAGGTAGAAATAGAACTCCAGCATTTCGGGGTTGGCTTCAATACCGGCTTCGCACAAACGGATGATATCTTTATAGTCTTCCTGACGCACCGCTTCACCCAACAGCATCATGCGGGCTGCCGTATTCGTAGGATCAACATTCAACACTTGTCTCAAAACAGGCAATGATTCTTTGTTCATCCCTTTGGACAAGAGGTACTGAGCATACAACATAGGTAATTCTGCATCATCCGGATCTTGCTCCATTATGCGGTTAAACAGAGTGATGACCCGCGTACTGTCTCTACCCTCTTGTTCGTTCTGTACAATGAACTGACGCATCACGTTCAATTTGGTATCTGAAGCAACTTTCTTATTCAGCAGCAACGTATCCAACTGACGTTCATAAAGCTCTTTCTGCCCGGTTGATTCATAATAAGAAGCCATCGAATACATGGCCAAGGCGTTTTCCGGCTCCTCTTTCAAGACTTTCTGATAGATCTGGTAGGCTTCGTCTTTTTTGCCGTTCTGCATATATACATCACCCAGCACAACTTGGTAGCGGCTATCCATAGGATATTCGGCCACAAGGCTCTCTATCTCACGAAAGGCACTCTTGTCATCTTTCTTTTGCAGATAGATACGGAATTTCTCCATGCTCAACTGCTCACTCTTGCCCATTCCTTCTTCAAGCTTATTCAAGGTGCCGATTACTTTATCGTAGTCTTCCTGACGATTATAGATTTCGAGCAAGTTATACAGAGGGTCTAACTTACCGGAGAAGCGGATTACCATTTCCTCCAACAGTACGGTAGCTTTCTCCACCTCATTCTGCTGCATATAGAGATTGGCCAATCCTTGGGAGTACCAGAAGTTATCAGGATCATTCTCCACCGCCTTCTCCAAGAGAGCTTGTCCTTGAGGAGCTTGTTTGAGGAACAGATGATATTGCGCCAATTCATACAAAGCAGATGCACCATTAGGGTCAATGGAAAGACAATGCTGCAACATATTGAAGGCTGCATCATATTCTTTTTGAATCTTTAGCCGAGCAGCTTCCAAATAGAAATAATCATATTTCCGCTGTTGGTCGGGTGTAAGCGAAACCTCGTCTGTAGCTGATGTAGAAAGTGCCTGAGCCTGCTGTCGGGTAGTTCCGCAAGAGGACAACAGCCATACACCGGCAAGCAGCAGTATTATAATTCTAACTTTCATCCTTTTATTCTTTATTTCTTTCCTGTATGTCCAAAGCCACCGTCACCCCGTTCTGTTGCGTCCAACACCTCCACCTCTTTCCAAGCAATCTGTTCATGACGTGCTATGACCATCTGAGCAACACGTTCCCCATCCTCAATCACAAAAGTTTCCGAAGAGAGATTCACCAAGATGATGCAGATCTCGCCGCGATAATCCGCGTCAATCGTTCCCGGAGAATTTAATACGGTAACTCCCTTTTTGATTGCCAATCCACTACGTGGACGCACTTGAGCCTCGAAACCGGCAGGCAAAGCGATGAACAGTCCGGTAGGAACCAAACAACGGGCAAGAGGTGCCAGAGAAATAGGCTCCGAAAGGTTCGCACGAAGATCCATACCAGCAGATAGTTCAGTGGCGTATGTGGGAAGTGAGTGTTTTGATTTATTGATGATTTGTACGTTCAACATAATGTTAGTTTCGATTTGACGATTTGCTATTTCCTATTTATTACTCCTATAATTGAGGCGAAAGTACGGTTTTTTATATAAAATAGTGATACATTTGCAGTTAAATAATAGTAACTTCAATCGTAAATTGTAAATCATCAAATCGTAAATAGCATGATGAATTGGAATACCCTCATATCAGCCAAGCGTTTCGGTCTGGAAGAGTTTCATGAAGAACGTCACGAAAACCGCTCTGAGTTTCAGCGAGATTACGACCGTTTGGTCTTCTCCGCTCCCTTCCGTCGGTTACAAAATAAGACACAGGTATTCCCTCTGCCGGGTAGTATATTTGTACACAACCGACTGACTCATAGTTTGGAAGTTTCTTGTGTGGGACGTTCGCTCGGCAATGATGTGTCAAAAGGTCTGCTTGCCCGCCATCCGGAATTACAGAACTCATTCCTTTCAGAGATAGGTTCTATCGTCTCGGCCGCATGTCTGGCACACGATTTGGGAAATCCCCCTTTCGGACATTCAGGAGAACGTGCCATCTCTACCTTTTTTTCAGAAGGGAAAGGCCTTGTTCTCAAAGGCAAACAACCAAACGGTGAGCAATTGACACCTGCTCAATGGGAAGACTTTACTCATTTTGAAGGAAATGCCAATGCGTTTCGTTTGCTTACTCACCAGTTTGAGGGAAGACGAAAAGGAGGTTTTGTTCTCACCTATTCCACTCTGGCCAGCATCGTAAAATACCCCTATTCATCGAGTTTGGCAGGCAATAAATCGAAATTCGGCTTCTTCACTACAGAAGAAGATAGTTTCAACCAAATTGCCGAAGAGCTTGGTATGAAAAAGCTGAATCCTTCTCCACTGAAGTACGCTCGCCATCCATTGGTCTATCTGGTAGAGGCGGCCGATGATATCTGTTACCAACTGATGGACATCGAAGATGCACATAAACTAAAAATTCTCACCAAAGAAGAGACACAGGATTTGTTGCTTTCTTACTTTCCCGACGATCGAAAAGAACGTATCCGCAAAACGTTCGATATTGTCAAAGATACCAACGAACAAATAGCGTACCTTCGTTCTTGCGTCATTGGTCTGCTTATACAGGAATGCACCCAAGCTTTTCTCGACAACGAAGAGAAAATACTGAAAGGCGAGTTTGAAAGAAGTCTCATTCAGAACATTTCTGAATTGCCTGCCACTGCCTACGAACGTTGTGCCAAACTTTCTTTCGAGAAAATATACCGTTCGCGAGACGTAGTGGATATTGAACTTGCCGGCTTCCGTATCATCAGTACTTTACTTGAACTGATGATAGAAGCTGTACGTTCTCCCGAGAAAACCTACTCCAAACTACTAATCAATCGGGTTTCCAGCCAATATAACGTAAAAGCACCTACGCTTTATGAAAGGATACAAGCAGTGCTTGATTATATTTCCGGAATGACGGATGTATTTGCACTCGACTTGTACCGGAAGATCAATGGGAACAGTTTGCCTGCATTATAAACAGTCTTACCGGTCGTGTTTATCACGTAGTGAACTATCATTTTGAAACAAACGATTCCTCCTAAAATCAACAAATTGTTTTCAGCTGAATCAAACCAATTAGGCCTTTTATATTTTGATTTCAAAATGATAGTATGTACCTTTGTTGGACACAATAAAATGTAAACTTCAAAACCTATCGAATCATGGAAGCAAAAGAAACACGCGTAGAAAGCGATTTAATCGGCACCCGCGAAATTCCGACAAGTGCCTTGTATGGTATCCAAACCCTTAGAGGCATAGAAAATTTCCCGATTAGCAAATTTCATTTAAACGAATATCCATTGTTTATCAACGGACTTGCCATTACCAAGATGGCTGCCGCAATGGCCAACTACGAGTTAGAGTTGCTGACCAAAGAACAAAAAGAAGCCATTATAGCTGCCTGTCAAGAAATAATAGACGGGAAGCATCATGAGCAATTCCCTATAGATATGATTCAAGGGGGTGCCGGTACTAGCACCAACATGAATGCCAATGAAGTAATTGCCAATCGTGCGCTGGAAATTATGGGACATAAGCGTGGTGAATATCAATACTGTTCGCCCAATGACCACGTAAACTGCGCGCAATCTACCAATGACGCTTATCCTACTTCCATTCATATCGGTATGTATTATTCGCATCTTCGCTTTTTACCTCATCTGCAGTCTTTGATAGACGCATTTCGTAAAAAAGGAAAAGAGTTTGCACACGTCATCAAGATGGGGCGTACTCAACTGGAAGATGCTGTTCCCATGACTTTAGGACAAACATTCAATGGCTTTGCCAGTATATTGGAAGATGAGATTCGCCACCTGAATGAAGCCGCCGAAGATTTCTTGACCGTCAATATGGGAGCTACCGCTATCGGCACAGGCATTTGCGCCGAACCGGGTTATGCTGAAAAATGCGTGGCTGCATTGGGCCAAATAACGAAACTTCCCATCAAATTATCTAAAGATTTAGTTGGGGCCACTTCTGATACCTCTTGCTTGGTTGGCTATGCATCTGCTTTGAAAAGAGTAGCTGTGAAGCTGAATAAGATTTGTAACGACTTACGTCTTTTAGCCAGTGGTCCTCGCTGTGGATTAGGTGAATTCAATCTGCCCGCTATGCAACCCGGCTCTTCCATTATGCCCGGGAAAGTGAACCCGGTCATTCCTGAGGTAATGAATCAGATTTGCTACAAAGTTATCGGTAACGAGCTTTGCGTCACTATGGCCGGTGAAGCCGCTCAAATGGAACTAAATGCGATGGAACCTGTTATGGCTCAATGTTGCTTCGAGTCCGTTGATTTAATGATAAATGGGTTAGATACTCTGCGCACTCGTTGCGTGGAAGGTATTACAGCCAATGTTGAGCACTGCAAGGCTTATGTGCACAATAGCATAGGCATTGTGACGGCTCTGAACCCCATTATCGGATATAAGAACTCTACCAAAATAGCGAAAGAAGCATTGGAAACAGGAAAGAGCGTTTATAACCTGGTACTGGAACACAACATCTTAAGTAAGGAAGACCTTGATCTTATCTTAAGTCCTGAAAACATGTTGCATCCCGTGAAACTAGACATTCATCCTAAAAAGTAATAGGAAGGTCTATCTCGTTAAATAAACGATCGCTATAAAAAGACTGCACCCGAATCA
>CALYZE010000087.1 GCA_945607605.1 uncultured Bacteroides sp. | reverse complement strand
CAATATAAGAAAATATGCTTCACAATATAGAATCCATACTACATAATATAAGTACTGTGCAATGTAATTGCTGCGTTATACGCAAATAGCATTCACACTGCACAGTACTTCTATAAAATCGAATCCTTGACTTTAATACCTACGGATATCTACCTTCGAAGAAACGCTTATTCACTTTACGACTCCTATCCAGCTAATAGCTGATTTTCACCGCCAAAGCTTCTTTACATCTATCGTTTCCTTATCTCCGCATGCACTTATGCCGCATGGTTTCGCGGCCTCACCGTAAGGGCGTTGAGCGTAGGTATGGGTTGAAGAGGTTTAAGGGGCGTTTGTTCGAGCAAAGCGAGTTTTCGCCCCGTCCTCTTCGAACCATACCGGAGTAGCCCTGAAGGTACAGCCTTGATTCTTTCTTTGGTATCTTTCTTTCGTATCAAGACGAAAGAAAGTACTTTAGTTACTAGCCTCCGCATCCTTAATCATCTGCTCACTCGCATACATGAAAACCTCCACGCGGCGATTTTGCTCAGCTGATTTGCTTTCGTCATATTCTGTATATCCCTTGCCTTCTACTAATTTGAGTTGTGGAAGAGAAACACCCGTTTCTTTTAAATAGTTACTTACAGCGTCGGCGCGGTTCTTTGAAACTTTCATGTTGGCTTCATACGTACCTACTTTGTCAGTATGGCCAAAGATGGCAATGTCTGTGGTAGGATCTTCTTTCAGAATTTTTGAAAGATCACGAAGAGAAGCTTTGGAGTCGTTGCTAAGAGCAGAAGAGTTGAATCCAAATAAGATGCCGGATGCGAAAGACACTTTCACTGCGGGCAGACCGTTGTTGTCAGTAACCTGTTCTACTTGAGCACCTTCAATCTTGGCTGCTTCGGCTGCTTTCTTGTCCATCTTATGGCCGATGGCTACACCTGCACCCGTACCGACGGCTGCACCAACAGCTGCACCAATCGCTGCACCTTTACCTTTGCCGATAAGGCCGCCGATGATGGCTCCTGCAGCTGCACCTGAACCGCCACCAATGATACCACCTTTTGCTTTATTATTCATTGAACCACAACTTCCTAGCAGTAAGCCACCGCATAAAAAGAATACCATAAATTTCATCTTTTTCATAATTCTACTTTTTAAATTCGTATTGTTTTAATATATCATAAATTGTATGTTTATAATAACATCTTTGCCTATTATAAAGTTTTACTATTTTACATATATTTAAAAATATTTCTTTTTGACAATTAAGAACCAAGTGGTAAGGATAATTCCTTTCGCTATGGTTGTTCCACAAACGGCCCACCAAATGGCATCTACTCCCATGCCTATATGTACCAAAAATAGAGCGACCGGGATGCGCATATAATTGCATCCGATGCTGACGATGGCAGGAGGAATCGTGCGTCCTAAACCGTAGAAAACTCCTTGCATGGTAATTTCCAACATCATGAAAAGTTGTGAATAACCATCAATACGTAAATAGTCGCCACCCACACGATAGGCTTCCTCTTCGGGTACAAATATAGAAAATATTTCGCTTCCACAAACTATAAAAGCTAAAGTACAAATAGTACCAAATATTCCTGTCATCCACATGGTGGTATGCCAAGCTTTTTTTACTCGATTTCGCTCTCCTGCAGCATAGTTTTGTGCAATGAATGTACTTAATGCGGTAGAGAAACCTTGCGAGGTATTCCAGGTGACTGCTTCGATTTGTCCGCCGGTGGTGAAAGCCATCAGTCCGATGTGTCCGCCTTGTTCTGAGGCCGTTCTTGAAAGAAACATATTGACGAAAGCAAAGAGCGTGTTTAGTGTGGCTACTGGTAAACCTAATTTGAAGATGCGTCGGGTGTATTTTTTTTTCAGACGGGTAAGGAAAGGAAAGCCGCCGAGCAAATCATCTCTACGGCGCAACTGATAAATAAAGATACCGAACACGAATGCTTCAGAAATCCACGTGGCGAGTGCGGCACCTACTGTTCCCCATCCAAAGCCGAAGATAAACAACGGATCTAAGATTATATTCATAATCAGTCCCGTCCCGCTGATGTAAAAAGGAGTTTTGCTACGCCCGGCTGCATTGTAGATGCCGGTAAAGGCAGCAGATAGAAATACGAAAGGCAATCCTGTGGAGATGATGCGCAAGTAAGTCACTGCATGGGCTGTGATGTCTTCTTTCAATTCGAAGATACGCAGGATAGGAGAGGCGAACCAGAAAAGAAGAGCAGCCCAACAAACAGAGATGAGTAGCGCAATGGTAATGTTGTGAGAAGCAAAGCTGCGCGCATCTTCCTGATTCTTTGCTCCGATGGATTGACCTACACTAACCTCTGAACCTACTTTATTCAAAAGAGCGATGGAACCGGACATCCAAGTCAGAATGCCTACGGCTCCGACGGCGGCAACTGACTCACTACCCAGCCTGCCAACCCATGCCATATCCGTCAGGCTATAAGCCATCTGGATAAATGAGGTAGCCATAATGGGCATCGCCAAGTTAAACAGCTGACGATTGATGGGCCCTTGAGTCAGATTTCTTGCTCCCTGCATCTTTACTCTTTACGAATGGTAAATCTTAATCTTACTTCTTACGCTTACTTTCTTCTGCGTCTGCGACGGTGACGTTTTGTCTGTTGGTATTTACGGATTT
This sequence comes from uncultured Bacteroides sp., assembly GCA_945607605.1. GTDB lineage: Bacteria > Bacteroidota > Bacteroidia > Bacteroidales > Bacteroidaceae > Bacteroides. Next base: position 5,263 of record CALYZE010000087.1, on the reverse strand, counting down.
TTCCATACACCAACCATACGAATAGCAGACCGAATACGGCGAATATCAACAACACAATACCGGTATTCAGATTATCACCTTTCACACGGCTCCACATCTCAAGTACCAGCTCAGTACGATCGCCAAAGTCGCGTATCATCGCACAGCGCTCCACTACTTTTTTATCGGGATATTGAACAGGATCAATTTGTATGCTGTCAGCTTCCGGACCGAAGAAGTAGCTCAAGTCAGAGAATCTTTCGAGGGTTGTGTCAGTCTTGCTTTCCAGAATTTCGGGAGTGGCCACAGCGCTGACGTAGCCTATGGCATCCATGTTGCGCATCGCTATTTCAGACTGGCAGAGGTAGTTGATGAAGTAGCTTGCCGCTTTTACATTCCGTGCGTATTTAGGGATTACCCAGCCATCGAACCAGATATTGCTGCCTTCTTGTGGAACTTCATAATCCAAATCCACCCCTACGGCAGCAGCCTCTTCGATAGCCCAAACGGCATCACCGCTCCAGGTCAAGTTAAGCCACGTCTTGTTTTTGGTCATCATCTCCTTACCAAAATCGGCTTCCCATCCTGAAATGTTGGGTTTCATGGCTTTCAAGTATTGCTCTGCAAGCGCAATAGCTTCCGAAGAATTATCGTTCATTAATTGCTCTACAGTCACCGTTTTTTGGGCCAATTGCTGGGCATGCGCATAAATAATGGCAGTGCCGTAGGCATCACGGTAGCTGTCTTTCATTAAGATTTTACCTTTGTTTTTAGTATTCCAAAGGCAGTGCCAGCTACTGGCTTCTGCATCGTTGATGAAGTTCTTGTTGTAAAGAATGCCGGTGGTTCCCCACATATAAGGCACGGCATAATCGGTGGTGGTTCGTTCGGGCTGACTGGTTTTGTTCAGTTCTTTTTGGATGTAGGCAGAGATGTTTGAAAGATAGTTTGGAGTCTTGCCAAAGTGACGATCGATGGGAAGGAGCAGGTTCTTCTTCAGCATGCGCTCAATGATATATTCCGACGGACATACCACATCGAAATCTTCGTGTCCGCGCTCAATCTTCGTAAGCATGATTTCATTGATATCAAACACTTGATAGATGATGCGAATCTCTTCTCCCGTTTGTTGTTTGTACCAAGCAGGGAACTCGGCCAGTACCTCTTCATCAATGTAGTCGGCCCAGTTGTATATCTTCAAAATATGACTGCGCTCTTTATTGGAATCTCTGCAAGAAGCCAACATTCCGATACAACACAGTAAAATCAGTAAGTTAGTAAGTCTTTTCATTCTTCTGTTATTCTTTTTTCGACCTCTCTGCCCGCTTGTTGATAACGATTAGCAGTACCAGCACGGTGACGAAAATGAGGGTTGACAAAGGACGTAGTTCCGGCGTTAAACCACCTTTGCGTGCATCGGCATAAATATAAGTAGAAAGAGTTTCAAGTCCTTCATTTCCGATGGTAAAAATGGTGACGGCAAAATCATCAATGGAGAGAGTAAAGGCCAGAATGAAACCACTGATCATGCCCGGCAAAATCTCCGGCATAATAACCTTCCATAATGCTTGAAACGGAGTGGCTCCCAAATCGATGGCAGCTTCATATACATTCTGGTTCATCTTCTTCAACCGAGGCATCACACTCAGTACTACATAAGGAGTACAGAACGAGATATGTGCCAGCACCACCGTAGTGAACCCTTGCGAGATGCCAAAGCTCACAAAGAGCAAGAATAGCGATACACCCGTGATGATATCAGCATTCATCATGGGAATGGCGTTGGCAAAATTCATGACTTGCCGCGTGCGTGAACGTAGATTGAAGATGCCGATGGCTGCAAAACTTCCCAGAACGGTAGAAGCGCTGGCAGCAATCAAGGCAATGGCAAACGTATTCCATATGGCACTCATCAATGAATGGTGCATACCGCCCGAAAAAAGAGACGTGTACAGCTTGGTAGAAAAACCAGTCCAGTTGCCCAAAACCTTAGCCTCTGTGAACGAGAAAATCATGATGATCAAGATAGGCGAATAGAGTAATGCCAACAACAGCCACAGATAGCCTTTTGCAAGAATACGTGCCATCATATCACACCTCCGCTTTCATTGGATGCACTGTCTCCCTCGTTGGTAAAGAGAATGGTGATGCCTATCAGCAACAGCATAATGAGTGAGAGAGCGGCACCGTAGTTCCACATTCCGTTATAAATATTCTCCTGAACCGTGGTACCGAATAGCTTGATGTTATTCATCGTCAATAGTTCGGCAATGGCAAAAGTAGATACCGTGGGCATGAAAACCATCACGATGCCACTCATGATGCCCGGCATGGAGAGGGGGAGAATCACTTTCCTGAAGACCTTGGCAGGTGAAGCACCCAGATCCTGTGCAGCTTCAATCAAACTATGATCCATTTTCTGCAAAGTATTGTAGATGGGATAAATCATGAAAGGCAGGAAGTTATAAACCATACCGAACACCAAAGCACCTTCTCCCAACGGTAAGTTCAGGAAGTCAAACAGAGCCACGGTAGCCAGCGTACGTATCAAGATATTCACCCACATGGGCAGGATAAAGAGCACCACCAAGGTGCGGGAGGTGTTGAATTGCTTTTGACTCAGAATGTAGGCTGCCGGATAACCCAACAAGAAACAAACCAATGTGGTGATTACGGCAATACCAATCGAATAGATAAACGTGTTGAGTGCTTCGGGATGCATCATGAACTTGCGGAAGTTGGCGAAGGTAAACGCTCCTTCGTCATTCGTAAAGGCATAGAGCACAATGAGCAGTAGCGGCACTATTACAAAAACAAGCAAAAACAGCGCATAAGGTACCGTCCAGTTGCGGCGGCGCATGAAGAAATGAGATAACTTATTTAACATCACCTTATCATCTTTATCACTTAATTTCACTTTATTACTTTTTCAGCTTTCATCACCCGTATATGCTCAGGAGCGATGGTAACCCCTACACGGTCGCCGTCATCCCATACATCGTTCGTATCAACAAAGATATCCTCATCCCAGTCGGTAAATACAGTGAGGTGGTAATGGTTACCTTTGTAAAGAATGAACTTCACTTCACCGGTCAGTCGTCCATCCTCTTCGTTGTCTTCAAGAATGATGTGCTGAAAATCCACCTCTACAAGAACGGGAGTTTCAGGAGCCATGTCGGTCACCTCCTTACATTCAAAGCTGCAACCCAAAAACTCTACATGCGTGGAGTCTATCAGTTTGCCTTCGAAAGTATTGCAAGTACGTTCTTTCTTCATCACATGGATGTCGAAAGGTTTGACCAGTAAACCGACTTCGCGTCCGGCTTCAAAACTATGATAATCTTGCACCATGAGCTCGTAGCCCTCGTTGGTCTGTATCAGCATTTCGTAGTGTACACCCTTAAAGATGCAGCTGGTAACGACACCCGTCAGTTGCGCTGCTTCAGAAATATCAAATATATAGATATCTTCCGGGCGAATCACGACATCCACCTGCATCTGTTGGCCGAAACCTTCATCCACACATTCAAAATCATGTTTGCAGAAGTTGACGAGCTTATCTTTGATCATGAGGCCGTTCAGGATGTTACTTTCACCGATAAAGTCGGCAACGAAAGAGTTGATAGGCTCGTTGTATATGTCGGTGGGTATCCCTATTTGTTGTATCTTGCCTTCACTCATCACGACGATGGTGTCGCTCAGAGTCAACGCTTCTTCCTGATCGTGGGTAACATAAATGAAAGTGATGCCCAACTTCTGGTGCATCTCCTTCAATTCCATCTGCATATCCTTACGCATCTTCAAGTCCAATGCGGCAAGCGGCTCGTCGAGAAGTAACACTTCCGGTTCGTTGACGATGGCACGAGCGATGGCCACACGCTGCTGCTGTCCGCCGGAGAGTGAGTCCACATCCCGATCTTCATAATCGGTCATGCCCACCATTCGCAAGGCCTGCTTCACTTTCTTCTCGATAGTGGTGGCAGCCATCTTCTTCAGCTTCAAGCCGAAGGCGATGTTGTTGAATACGTTGAGATGGGGGAAGAGCGCGTATTTCTGGAATACGGTGTTCACCGGCCGTTTGTGTGGCGGTGTTTGAGTAATATCCTTTCCGGCAATAGTAATGACTCCTTCCGAGGCTGTCTGGAAGCCTGCAATGAGGCGCAACAGTGTGGTTTTTCCACAACCGGAAGGTCCTAAAATAGTCACAAATTCGCCCTTACGGACAGACAGATTTACATCATTCAGTACGGCTTTGTCGCCAAAAAATTTCGATACGTGTTCCACACCGATAATGCAGTCGGACTTTTGCATAAGCGTTTCTAAAGTTTATCTAAATAGATTAAACAAATCTTGGGCTTTTTAAAAAGCGGTGCAAAGGTATATAAAATCTTGTACTTTCTCTTTTTGTTTCCCAAAAAGAAAGAGATAAACTCAAGAAATAGGTTTATTTTCTTTGGCATCCCGACAAAAGAAAAGTACTTTTGTGCTTCATAACGATTTAGAACTTAAAAAACAAGATGGAAAAGAAGATTGTACTGATTACCGGAGCCTCTTCAGGAATAGGGGAAGGCTGTGCACGCAAATTCGCCATGAACGGTTATCGCCTTATTCTGAACGGACGCAACGTGGAGAAACTAAATGTTGTAAAAAAGGAACTGGAAGAGAAATATCAGGCAGATGTTATTCTATTGCCTTTTGATGTACGCGACCGTCAGGCTGCTCAAACGGCTCTCCATTCGCTGCCTGCCGAGTGGGAAGAGATTGATGTGTTGATTAATAATGCCGGACTCGTGATTGGGGTTGATAAAGAGCATGAAGGTAACTTGGACGAATGGGATATAGTGATAGATACCAATGTAAAAGCCCTGCTTGCCATGACTCGTTTCGTTGTGCCGGGCATGGTGCAGCGTGGTCGGGGACAGGTCATCAATCTGGGTTCTATTGCCGGAGATTATGCTTACCCCGGCGGTAGTGTGTATTGTGCTTGCAAGGCTGCGGTTAAAGCCCTTTCAGATGGTTTGCGCATTGATCTGGTAGATACTCCGATTCGTGTTACGAATGTCAAACCTGGATTGGTAGAAACTAATTTCTCAGTTGTGCGTTTTCGTGGCGATCAGCACACAGCAGACAAGGTGTATAAAGGCATTCAGCCACTCACGGGTGACGATGTAGCCGAAGTAGTTTATTTTGCCGCTGCTGTGCCCGAACATATCCAGATAGCCGAAGTATTGGTGATGCCCACTCATCAGGCTACGGGAACTATCACTTATAAGCAGCCGTAAAA
>CALYZE010000086.1 GCA_945607605.1 uncultured Bacteroides sp. | reverse complement strand
AGATATAAAAAAGAAGCAGAAAAACTTTTTCAGGAATTAGGGTCACAGACTTAGTTTGCACATCATACAAGGTTCTCGAATAGCTGTCCAACTATCCACACGGAAGAGAATAGGCAAACGTTCCGCTTTTTTATGAAAGACGATTATTTTCGGGAAATCGTCTCTTATAGAGAATTCATTCCCTTAACCTATCCTAATAATCAGCCTTATTGTCATTTATTTAGGATGGAATTCATTATATTTGCGCCCGTGTTGCGTCTTATTTCCGTGAATCTGTCACGCCGCACCCCAAACAACTGAGAATAAGAAATAATTATAAATAACGAATTTCATCCGAATGAAACAGTACAAAACTGTAAACAACCTGGTAGGTTGGATTACCTTTATCATTGCAGCAACGGTTTACTGTCTCACTATTGAGCCGACTGCAAGTTTTTGGGACTGCCCGGAGTTCATCACCACCGGTCATAAGCTGGAAGTAGGACATCCGCCCGGCGCACCGTTTTTCATGTTAGTAGCCAACCTCTTCTCACAATTTGCTTCTGACACGACTACCGTTGCCAAGATGGTGAATTACATGAGTGCGTTGATGAGTGCCACTTGTATACTGTTCCTTTTCTGGAGTATCACTCACTTGGTACGCAAACTTGTAGTTACAGACGAAAGAAATATCACCAAGGGACAACTAATCACTATTATGGGTAGTGGCCTGGTAGGGGCATTGGTGTATACCTTTAGCGATACATTCTGGTTCAGTGCCGTAGAAGGTGAAGTATATGCTTTCTCCTCTTTGTTTACTGCCGTAGTATTCTGGTTGATACTGAAGTGGGAAGATGTAGCTAACGAACCTCACAGCGACCGTTGGCTGATTCTTATAGCCTACTTGACGGGACTTTCCATCGGTGTGCACTTGCTGAACCTACTTTGTCTGCCTGCCATCGTATTGGTTTATTACTACAAAAAGGTACCTAACGCCAATGCTAAGGGCTCACTGTTAGCACTTTTCGCATCCATGGTGTTGGTGGCAGCTGTGCTTTACGGTATCGTTCCGGGCATTGTAAAAGTAGGCGGATGGTTTGAACTCCTCTTTGTCAATTCGCTGGGAATGGCCTTCAACAGTGGAGTCATGGTTTACATCATCCTGCTGGCGGGTTGCCTCATCTGGGGTGTATACGAAAGCTACATGGAAAAGAGCAAACTGCGAATGGCACTTTCATTCATACTCACTATCGCCATGCTGGGTATTCCTTTTTATGGTCATGGCAGCAGCGCAGTTATTATTGGCCTTATTGTTATCGCATTGCTGTGGTTGTACCTCAACCCCAAAACGCAAAACAATATAAAGGAAAAATTCCGCGTATCAGCACGCACATTAAACACCGCCTTGCTCTGTACGATGATGATCGTCATCGGATATTCTTCATACGCACTGATTGTCATTCGTTCTACCGCCAATACACCAATGGATCAGAATTCACCGGAAGATATCTTCACTTTAGGCGAGTATCTGGGACGTGAGCAATACGGTACCCGTCCGTTATTCTACGGATCTGCATTCTCATCGCAGGTAGCTTTGGATGTAAAAGACGGATATTGCGAACCACGTATCTCCTACAACGGCACAAAGTTCATCCGCAAGGAAAAAGCCACTCCCGACGAGAAGGACAGCTATCTTGAAATCCCGGGACGTATCGAGTACGAATATGCCCAAAATATGCTTTTCCCACGTATGTACAGCAGTGCACATACACAACAGTATCTTGCTTGGCAAGACATCAAGGGTTACGATGTTCCCTACGATAAATGTGGTGAAATGGTGATGGTGAATATGCCTACACAATGGGAAAATATCAAATTCTTCTTCTCTTACCAACTCAACTGGATGTATTGGCGCTACTTTATGTGGAACTTTGCCGGACGCCAGAACGACTTGCAGGGAAGCGGAGAGATTGAACACGGCAATTGGATAACCGGCATCAGCTTCATCGACAGCTTGTTGGTGGGTAATCAGAGTCTGCTGCCACAGGAGCTACGCGACAACAAAGGACACAATGTCTTCTACTGCCTGCCATTGTTATTGGGTATCATTGGGTTGCTTTGGCAAGCTTATCGCGGACAGAAAGGTATTCAGCAATTCTGGGTAGTATTCTTCTTGTTCTTTATGACCGGTATTGCTATCGTACTCTATCTCAATCAGACTCCGAGCCAGCCACGTGAACGCGACTATGCTTATGCAGGTTCTTTCTATGCTTTTGCCATCTGGATTGGTATGGGTGTGGCAGGTATTGTACGCCTATTACAGCATTATATTAAAACGAAAGAACTTCCTACTGCCATCGTTGTTTCCGTCATTTGTCTTCTAGTACCTATTCAAATGGCCAGTCAAACTTGGGATGACCACGACCGCAGCGATCGCTACATTACACGTGACTTCGGGCAGAATTACCTCATGTCTATGCAAGAAAGCGGTAATCCGATCATCTTCACCAACGGTGATAACGACACTTTCCCCTTGTGGTATAATCAAGAGACAGAAGGTTTCCGTACCGACGCTCGTACTTGCAACCTCTCATACTTGCAAACAGACTGGTACATTGACCAGATGAAGCGCCCTGCATACGACAGTCCCTCCCTACCCATTACGTGGGAGCGTATGGAGTATGTAGAAGGTACCAACGAATACGTCCCCATCCGTCCTGACTACAAAAAAAGTATTGATGGGCTCTATGCCGAAGCCGAAAAGCAAGCCTTGAATGGAAACTCCGAAGCCTTGGTCAACGTAAAGAAAGAGTTTGGTGACAACCCTTACGAGCTCAAAAACATATTGAAACATTGGGTACGTGCACCCAAAGACAATGACCTCAAGGTTATACCTACAGACAGCATTGTCATCAAGGTAGACAAGGAAGCGGTACGTCGTAGTGGCATGATGATTCCGGGTGATAGCATCCCCGAATATATGCACATCTCGCTGAAAGGAAAACGCGCCCTGTACAAGAGCGAACTGATGATGCTCGAAATGCTCAGTGAATCCAACTGGGAACGTCCTGTCTACATCGCTATCAGCGTAGGTAAGGAGAATCAGTTGAATATGGAGAATCACTTCATACAGGAAGGTCTTGCCTATCGTTTCACTCCGTTTGATACTCGTCAGACTGGAGTAACCATCGACTCAGAGAAGATGTACGATAACTTGATGAATAAATTCAAATTCGGTGGCATCGACAAACCAGGTATCTATATTGACGAAAACGCCATGCGCATGTGTCACTCACACCGCCGCATCTTCTCGCAACTGATACAGCAATTGATGTCAGAAGGCAAACGGGATAAGGCCAAAGCAGCTTTGGATTATGCAGAGAAAGTGATGCCTGCCCACAACGTGCCTTATGATTGGATGAACGGTGCCACACAGATGGCAGAAGCTTATTACCAACTAGGCGAAATAGCCAAGGCGGATGAAATCATGAAGGCTCTTGCTGACAAGGCCGTGGAATACACTACTTACTACCTAAGCCTAGACAACCACCGCTTTGCCATCTCTACCCGTGAATTTGAATATCATTGGGCCGTACTTGATGCAGAAGTGAAAGTCATGAAGAAATACAATTCTAAATTGACCGAAACTTATGAACCTAAAGTAGAGGAGCTGTACAATTTATATGTGGATCGCATGAAATAGTAGAACACTTTTCCCTTCTCTTCGGAGAGGGGAAAAGATACTATGGCTATCTATTACCGAGAGAAAAGAAAGCTTTCAATCTAATCAGTCTTTTGAAAGCGACCGATTGTTTAATAAAACTATCTTCTCCTCCTACTACTCTTCCGAAGAGGGCCTGAGGCGAGGCTTTTACGAATTATGTTTATAGAACAACCTCCCGAATTTTTTCGTAAACTATATCCCGGTGCAATCTGGAGGATGGACCCTAACGAAAAAGCCGTTTATCTGACTTTCGACGATGGCCCCATCCCCGAAGTAACCCCTTGGGTACTCGACTTACTCGACAAACACAGCATCCAAGCCACCTTCTTCATGGTAGGTGATAATATACGAAAATATCCCAATGAATTTCGAATGGTTGTGGAACGAGGACATCGCATCGGTAACCATACATTTAATCACATCCGAGGATTTGAATACACGGCCAAGAATTATCTGGGAAATACCGAACAAGCGAAGATTTTCATGGAGATGGGTGGGGATATCAACTGCAACGTAGAGAAAGTATTGTATCCACTTCTGTTCCGCCCACCCCACGGACACATGTTCGCCAACCAATATCTCACCCTGAAACGAACTTATCGGATAGTCATGTGGGATCTCGTAACCCGCGATTACAGCAAGAAACTACGTGGTCCACAAGTGCTTGCTAATGTCATGAGGTATGCACGCAATGGATCGATTATCACTTTCCACGACTCACTGAAGTCTTGGGAGAATGGTAACCTACAATATGCACTTCCGCGTGCCATTGATTTTTTGAAGGAAGAAGGGTATGAATTTAAGCTATTATAGAAAACATCCCCGATCGCTCTTTCAAAGAAGACCGGGGGTGAAGCTTTACTTAACAGTTATAGTCAACGGGTTGCGTACTTTCTGAGCAAAATCTGCCATATATTGATTCCAAGCATCCACCGTCTTTATATCCGATTTATCCCAGGCAAAGCCCCAGTAATATACATAATCAGATCCTGGTTCGTAATCACTGACAGCCAGTACATGTCCATCTGCATTGTTACGCTGCTTCTTTTCCAGTTCTGAAAAGAGAACGATCTTTGCGTCTGATACAGCAGCAGGGAAAGCAGTACCTACAAAAATTTTACCGTTATTAGGGCCGGTGGTAGGATCTACATAAGTCATATAGCCATTGGCAGCATCTACCACTACAGCACCATCAGGTTCGTGCAATACGATACCGGTAACGATTGGAAGAGACTCTTTCAAGTTGCTGTAAGAAACAGCCGTCTTGTTTAGGTGAGAACCTGCATCGAGGGTAATTACACGTGTCTCTACAACGGTAGTATCCTCCTTTACTTCCAGTGGATTGAAAGCCAACTTTACAGTGAAACGTAACGGACCATTGTCCAGAATTTCTTGAGTGTTATAGCACCAAGGATAAACGATTGTATCGTTCACCATCAAGGCAGATACACCAGCTCCCAATGTAGGACCTACTGCATAACAATCCATTCCAAAGCCATGATCAATATGATAAGAGATGGAATTACCTAGCTCACTTGCTGCCTTAGGATCAGTCTTTCGCAATTCGGTAATTCTGGCGCGAGCGTCCTTGTCCAACTCTTTCGCATAAAAAGATTCCAGAACAGGTTCCGTAGTATTGTATTTCGTAAACAAGTCATATCCGTAACCACGCTCGCCCCTAGCTTGCAGGCCAGGACCGTAGGCACGGAAACCAACCAAGTCATTTTCCCACGCCACGTCTTCCAAACGTTCAGGATAATATTTACCGCAGGTTTTTACCTCCATATCTATGGGAGTACCAGTTTCGATGGTATAAACAGCAGCAGCATTAGCAGCGACGGTAGCAGGGAAAATCAATTTTTCGTCATAAGTAATCTGATAGGGTACTTGCTGTCCTTCAGCATCCAATACCACAATCTGCGCTGTGTCAGCTAAGTTCAGACGATTGGATATGTCAGCCATAGACAACTCAATCACTTCATTGGAACGCTCCATCGCCAACGGATTATTCACCGTCACGGTTACAGTCTTGCTCTCACCACAGGCGAAACAAAAGAAAGTCGCCATGCATAATAAAAGAAGGTTTTTCATACTATAGTTTTTTCATCTTGGTCTTTTATACTACCTCTTAGTAAGATAGCTATCTAAAAAAAATAAGGTGATAAAGCGACTTTATTTCATCACCTACCACCTTATCTTTTTATCGTGTTTTATTTAGGTTGTTTACCAATGTAAGCCAGAATACCGCCATCTACATACAGGATGTGTCCATTAACAGCGTTTGAAGCTTCAGAAGCCAAGAACACAGCAGGGCCTGTGAGTTCTTCCGGATCTAACCAACGTCCGGCAGGAGTCTTGGCACAGATGAATGAGTCGAACGGGTGACGGCTACCATCCGCTTGCTTTTCACGCAAAGGAGCAGTCTGAGGAGTAGCAATATAACCCGGACCGATGCCATTACATTGGATGTTGTATTCACCATATTCAGAGCAGATGTTGCGAGTCAGCATCTTCAAGCCACCCTTAGCAGCAGCATAAGCCGATACTGTTTCACGACCCAGTTCGGACATCATAGAACAGATATTAATAATCTTTCCATGTCCCTTCTTCATCATGGCAGGCAGAACAGCTTTAGAAAGGATGAACGGAGCATTCAAGTCAATGTCGATTACGCGACGGAAGTCAGCAGCTTCCATTTCATGCATAGGCACACGACGAATGATTCCGGCATTGTTTACAAGAATGTCGACAGAGCCTACTTCTTTCTCAATAGTTGCTACCATAGCTTGAACAGCAGGTTCGTCAGTTACATCACATACATAACCGTGTGCCTTGATGCCTTGTTCAGTATAAGCAGCCATTCCTTTGTCTACCAACTCTTGGTTGATATCGTTGAAACAGATTGTAGCACCTTGCTTGGCATAAGCCGAAGCAATCGCAAAACCAATACCATAAGAAGCACCTGTTACGAGGGCTACTTTACCTTCCAAGGAAAAATTCAAATACGGATTCATAATGTTATTTATTAAAGTTGATAATACTAAATTACTTCAAGTCTGTAATCAATGAGAAATCCTGGTCACCATAGTCCAGATTTTCACCACCCATACCCCAGATAAAAGTATAGTTATGAGTAGCAGCAGCCGAGTGAATAGACCATTCGGGAGACAATACAGCTTGATCGCCTTTCATCCAAATGTGGCGTGTTTCGTCCACCTCACCCATAAAGTGGCATACCGCATGCTCTTCCGGAAGTTCAAAGTAGAAATAGGCCTCCATACGGCGGCTGTGAACGTGTGCAGGCATGGTATTCCACACACTGCCCGGAGCCAGTTCTGTCATACCCATCTGCAATTGGCAGGTAGGCAACACTTGGTTTACCAACATCTTATTAATATTGCGGTGATTAGACCCTTCCAAGGAGCCCATTTCGGCTACAACAGCATCTTTCTTGGTTACCTTCTTGTCCGGATAATTGCGATGTGCAGCAACGGAGTTGAAATAGAACTTAGCAGGATGTGCCGCATCCTTGCTCTCAAACGTAACTTCACGTTCACCCGAACCTAGATAAAGTGCTTCTTTATAACCCAGTTCAAACACAGCATCGCCGGCTTTCACTACACCTGCGCCACCTACATTGAAAATACCCATTTCTCGACGAGTCAAGAAGCAAGGGGCTTTCAGCGGATCAATTGTTTCAAGGTTCAACACTTCCCCTACCGGCATGGCTCCACCTACTACCATACGGTCGTACATGGAGTATACCATATTTACTTCATTCGGTGAAAAAACCTTTTCAATCAGGAAGTCGCGACGATTTCTTTTTGTATCGTAGCTTTTTGCATCTTCAGGATGCGCGGCATAGCGAATCTCATAATTTGTTTTCATGATAATTATTACGTCTTAAAAGTGATACATTCAGTTGTCAAGCGTACGTCGTTTGCGTACACGATGCAAATATAGCGAAAGAAAATGGAGATACCGTGCTAATTTGTGTCAAATCTATACCAATATCGTTCAAAGTTGTAAAAAAAACACTAACCACATCTTGTTATTTAATGTAAATCAACCATGCTGACATTAACAATAATCTGACGGAAAATTTAAAACAAGAGAATTACCGCCATATCGTATAATCATGATAATCCTAAAGAATTATCATAGATTTGTCAGACAGCAATCCTTTTTTTATGGTTTATGCAACTTCTAATTGTTTGATCTGCATGGCAAAGTTACCTGCTATGCAAGGATGATTTAGAAT
>CALYZE010000085.1 GCA_945607605.1 uncultured Bacteroides sp. | reverse complement strand
GCTTACGCAGATAAGAGTGTACGCTTACGCAGATAGGTGGCAATTAAAATAATGTGTAATGCCCTTGAAGGGGAAAAAATCAGAATTATGGGAATTATCGTCGGACTCCCTATAGGAGGAGCTACAGAAAAAGAATACCAGGTACGCTTTGGAAAGAACATGGCTGTACAAGTAGAAATGCGTGCTCCTCTGTTGCCTGCCGAATGGGCGGCTCAAAGCGGCATACAGTTGACTTGGCCTCATGCAGGAACAGACTGGGCCTATATGTTGGACGAAGTGCAAGCATGCTTTGTTGTGCTTGCTCGCGAAATAGCCTTGCGTGAAAAGTTGCTGATTGTAACTCCGGAGCCTGAAGAAGTGAAACAGCAAATTGCAGCTACAGTCCATATGGATAACGTGTGTTTCCTGAAATGTGAGACGAATGATACTTGGGCACGCGACCATGGAGCTATCACTCTGCTGGATGCTGTGGGACCTTCTCTACTTGATTTTAAGTTCAACGGCTGGGGATTGAAATATGCTTCAGATAAAGACAATCAGATTACACGTCAGGCGGTAGAGGCAGGAGTATTGAAAGGAAACTATGTCAACTGCTTGAACTTTGTGCTTGAGGGTGGTTCCTTCGAAAGTGACGGTATGGGCACCTTGCTTACCACTTCCGAATGTCTTCTCTCCCCCAATCGCAACGGACAAATGAATCAGGTGGAAATAGAAGACTATCTCCGTTCTGTTTTCCATTTGGAGCGTGTACTTTGGCTGGATCATGGTTATTTAGCTGGAGATGATACAGATAGCCATATCGATACACTTGCTCGCTTCTGTTCATCGGATACGATTGCCTATGTGCAATGTTCCGATGTCAAGGATGAACATTATGAGGAACTTCATAAGATGGAGGAACAACTTAAAACTTTCCGTACCCTGAGCGGTGAACCCTATCGCTTGCTGCCTTTACCCATGGTTGACAAGATAGAGAAAGGTGCAGAGCGTCTGCCTGCAACTTATGCCAACTTCTTGATTATGAATGATGCGGTGCTCTATCCTACGTATGCTCAACCGGAAAACGACGCACGTGCCAAAGAGGTGCTGAAAGAAGCTTTTCCTGATTATGAAATTGTCGGCATCGATTGTAGAGCATTAATTAAGCAACATGGGTCGTTGCATTGTGTGACGATGCAATATCCGGTGGGAATTCTTTAGCCATAGTTATCTGTAAACATAACAAAGTCGTTCGAAACACTAAATGATCAATCGTGAACAAGTAAATATTTTGAGAATGAGAAAAATTAAAATCGGTATTATCCAACAATCCAATACGTCTGATCAGAGAACCAATCTCATGAATCTGGCCAAGAATATTGAAGCGTGTGCTGCTGATGGAGCACAATTGGTGGTATTGCAGGAACTGCATAACTCCTTGTACTTCTGTCAAACTGAGAATACGGATTTATTTGATTTGGCAGAACCTATCCCCGGCCCTTCTACTGGATTTTATTCAGAATTGGCTGCGGCTCATCACATCGTGTTGGTCACTTCCTTGTTTGAAAAACGTGCACCGGGTCTGTATCACAATACAGCCGTGGTGTTTGAGCGTGACGGGAGCATTGCCGGAAAATATCGGAAGATGCATATTCCAGATGATCCTGCTTACTATGAGAAGTTCTATTTTACTCCCGGTGATATAGGCTTTGAGCCTATCCAAACCTCATTGGGTAAATTGGGAATTCTGGTTTGTTGGGATCAATGGTATCCGGAAGCTGCTCGCCTGATGGCATTGAAAGGGGCGGAATTATTGATATACCCCACTGCTATTGGTTGGGAAAGCAGCGACTCGGCTGAGGAAAAATCACGCCAACTCAATGCTTGGATTATCTCTCAGCGCGGACATGCCGTAGCTAATGGGTTGCCAGTTGTTGCAGTCAACCGTGTGGGGCACGAAGCCGATCCATCCCTGCAAACCAATGGAATCTTATTTTGGGGAAATAGTTTTGTTGTCGGGCCTCAAGGTGAATTTCTTGCACAGGCAGGCAATGACCGTCCGGAAAACTGTGTAGTAGAGGTTGATTTGGAACGTTCGGAAAATGTACGTCGGTGGTGGCCTTTCTTACGCGACCGCAGGATAGATGCTTATGATGGACTGACGAAACGTTTTTTGGATTAACGAAAGGTGAACTTTTTGTTCATCAGGAAGTTGACCCCTCCATATACAAATAATCCAAGGAATTGAGCAAGATACTCATTACAATCCAGTCCTTCTACCAATCCAATGAGGAACATGAATTGTGCTCCGTATGCCATTCCGAATGCGATAGAAAAGAGCAGCACTTGTCGCCAAGTGTTGCTCTTCTTTTCTGAAGGAAATATCCAATACTTACACCAAATGAAGTTGTGTATCTGTGCAAGTATGTATGCAGTTATATTGGAGAGCATGTAATTGATATCCAATTTATCCATCATCACCCAAACGGTTACAGCCATGATTAAGGCATTCAATGTGCCTATGACTGCAAAACGGAAAATGCGCGTGGAATCCTTCACTCTCTCCTATTCTAGGTATACTGCTCTTATTCTTTTATCTCTACAATGAGATTCAGTTCATCTAATTGCTTCTGATCAATGGAAGAAGGGGCATCCAACATGACATCACGTCCACTGTTGTTCTTCGGGAATGCTATGCAGTCGCGAATACTGTCAAGACCAGCAAAAATGCTTACCCAACGGTCGAGCCCATAAGCCAGACCACCATGAGGAGGCGCGCCATATTTGAATGCGTTCATCAGGAAGCCGAATTGCTCTTGTGCCTTTTCAGGAGTAAACCCTAAGATCTCGAACATCTTGGCCTGCAATTGTGCATCGTGGATACGGATGGAGCCACCACCTACTTCGATACCGTTGCATACCATGTCGTATGCGTCAGCACGAACAGCTGCCGGATCTGTATCCAATAAAGATATATCTTCATCTTTCGGATGAGTAAACGGATGATGCATAGCCATCAAGCGGCCTTCTTCTTCACTCCATTCAAACATGGGGAAGTCAACGATCCACAAAAGAGCAAATTGATTTTTATCGCGTAAGCCCAGCTGGTTACCCATTTCAAGGCGGAGTTCGCAAAGCTGCTTACGAGTCTTCATGACATCGTCACCACTTAAAATGAGAATTAAATCGCCTGGCTTAGCATCGAAAGCGCTTTTCATTTCCTGTAACACTTCTTGGCTATAGAATTTATCCACGCTTGACTTTACACTTCCATCCGCTTCTACGCGTGCATATACCATGCCCTTCGCACCAATTTGTGGTCTTTTCACAAAGTCGGTTAACGCATCCAATTGTTTGCGAGTAAAACTTGCAGCACCCTCTGCACAAATACCGCCAACATAAGCTGCATGGTCAAATACAGAGAAACCATATCCTTTCATCACATCCATCAGTTCAACGAACTTCATGCCGAAACGAAGGTCTGGTTTGTCACTACCGTAATATTTCATGGCATCTGCCCATGGCATACGGAGGAACGGTTCTGTCAATTCTACACCACGGATTGTTTTAAACAAGTACTTGGCCATCCCCTCGAAGAGGTTGATGATATCATCTTGCTCAACGAAAGACATTTCACAGTCTATCTGAGTAAACTCAGGCTGACGGTCGGCACGTAAATCTTCATCACGGAAACATTTTGCAATTTGGAAGTAACGGTCAAAACCAGACACCATCAGCAATTGCTTCAATGTTTGCGGACTTTGCGGCAAAGCATAAAATTGTCCGGGATTCATACGTGAAGGAACCACAAAGTCGCGTGCACCTTCCGGAGTAGAACCTACCAAGATCGGAGTTTCTACCTCGATGAACCCTTTTTCATCAAGGTATTTACGTACTTCTATAGTCATTTTATGACGAAGCTCCAGGTTGCTGCGAACATTTGTCCGACGCAAATCTAAGTAGCGGTATTTCATGCGGATATCATCGCCTCCGTCTGTGTTTTCTTCAATCGTGAAAGGGGGTGTCAACGAAGAGTTTAACACATTCAGTTCAGACACAATGATTTCAATATCACCGGTCGCGATATGACTATTTTTGCTGAAGCGTTCATTCACTGTACCTTCTATCTGAATGACAAATTCACGTCCCAAACGGTTGGCGCGCTCGCAAAGTTCGGCGTTCAGTTCCTCGTTGAATACTAATTGAGTGATTCCGTAACGGTCGCGGAGGTCTATAAAGGTCATACCTCCCATTTTGCGACTACGCTGTACCCAGCCTGCCAGCGTCACTTGCTTGTTAACATCGGAGATACGTAATTCTCCACAGGTGTGCGATCTATACATCTTTATTTATTTCTATTTATCTATATTATAATCTATGAATTAGAGTCACAAATCAGTGCGTACTGCATAAATATCATGCAAAAATACATAAAACATATTACAGCTACATCAAATAACAAGAGTTTATTTTTAAAAATCATTTTGTAGACAAAAGCTATTGCCCCCTTTATTCATTCTTGAATATGAGTTCTTTTTTAGATAGAAAAGTGTGAATGAATCGGTCTATCCTTTCGTCAGCTTTTTAATCTGCTCTTTCCCTTTATCTAGTATCATTTTGTTTTTAGTAGCAATATCTCCCACAATTGCTTCATTGATTTGTTTCAAGCCGTTGATGTAATCTTGTGCTCGTTGTAAAACGTTTGAAGTATCTTTTTCAACACTACGGGGAACAATCACTTGCAAGCCTTTCTTGATAATCTTGACATCAATATTCTCGCCTACCATCATAGGGTCACCGTCAAAATGTACAACTCCCGGTTTGGAACGATGAATGCGCAATGTTTTACACCGGAAGGTTTTGATACGGCTATTCTGATCAATGGTCTTATTAAATAATTGAAAAGACAACGACGGCACATCCAGCACGGTAAAAGGTTCCAAGATAGTGACGTCCAGCAAACCGTCGGTTAGCGTAGCCTGAGGGGTGATATATGCATTGTTTCCGTATTGCGAAGCATTGCCACAGGCTATCAAAAAAGCTTCATAACGCAGTGTGCTGCCATCCATCTCCAGTTCGTAAGTCTCCGGACGATATTTCAAGCTTTCGAGCAATGTTTTTTCCAGGTAAGTAAGCGGCCCTCTTCTTCCCGCTTTGGAGAACTGAAGACTGACAAATGCATCAAAACCTATTCCACAAGTACAAAAAAATGAAACATCATTAATTTTACCATAATCAATAATGTCTATCACTCCTTCATTGATGATATCAACGGCTTTTTTTACTTCCAACGGAATCTGTAGATGGCGGGCCAATCCATTGCCTGAGCCACAAGGAATGATACCCAATGCCGTTTGTGTATGCACCAGTGAACGAGCTATTTCATTAATAGTACCGTCTCCTCCAATGGCAATAACTGCATGTACTTCTTCCCTGGCTTTTTGCTCAGCTATTTCCACGGCATGGCCGGCATATTCGGTATAGATTACCTCGGATGCATATTTTTCTTTATCCAGCTTTTCATCAATCGACTTCAATATCTGCTCTTTGTTCTGCGTGCCAGATATTGGATTGATAATAAATGATATTTTTTTCTTCTTTTCGTCCATGCAAAAGGATATTACAATGCCATTCTTTTGATTCGCAAAAGTAATATAAATCCTTCATACTTTAACAATCTAAACATTTTAAAACTACTTTGAGTATATTATTTAGAGTAAATGAAACATATAACAACATATTTTGCTATCTTTGCCCCCTGTTTTTCGAAGGCATGAATTTAATTGAATAAAAACAGATAACATAAAAAACATTTCATGGGTTTACTACAAGACAAATTTGCGAAATATGATCTGCCACAGCAGTTTATGGCAAAGGGTGTATATCCTTATTTTCGCACAATTAACAGCCATCAGGACACAGAAGTAATGATGGATGGCCAAAAGGTTCTGATGTTTGGCTCTAACGCATACATGGGACTCACATACGACAAACGAATTATTGATGCCTCTATTGCTGCTACAGAAAAATACGGTACGGGTTGTGCCGGATCTCGCTTCTTGAATGGCACGCTTGACATACACGTTGAATTGGAAAAAGAGCTGGCCGAATTCGTTGGAAAAGATGAAGCACTGTGTTTCTCTACAGGATTTACTGTGAATGAAGGTATTATTCCGGCTGTAGTGGGTCGTGGAGATTACATCATTTGCGATGATCGTGACCATGCCTCCATTGTAGACGGACGTCGTCTTGCTTTTGCCACGCAGCTGAAGTACAAACATAATGACATGGAATCTTTGGAAAAAGAACTCCAGAAATGTGAACCGGATGCAATTAAACTGATTGTGGTGGATGGAGTATTTTCTATGGAAGGTGATTTGGCTAATTTGCCTGAAATCGTTAAGCTGAAGAAGAAATACAATGCCAGCATTTATGTGGACGAAGCTCATGGATTGGGTGTATTCGGTAAGCAGGGGCGTGGCGTTTGCGATCATTTCGGTGTAACGGAAGAGGTTGACCTTATTATGGGTACGTTTAGTAAATCGTTGGCTTCTATCGGTGGATTTATTGCCGGCGACAAGGATGTCATCAACTGGTTGCGTCACAATGCACGTTCTTATATATTCCAGGCAAGCAGTACTCCTGCTGCTACGGCTGCTGCCCGTGAAGCACTTCATATCATTAAGTCTGAACCGGAACGCATTCAACGTTTGTGGGATATTACCAACTATGCTTTGAAAGAGTTCCGTGATGCCGGTTTCGAAATTGGAGAGACAGAATCACCTATCATTCCTTTATATGTACGTGATACGGAAAAAACATTTATCGTAACTAAATTGGCATTCGACGAAGGTATTTTCATCAATCCGGTGATTCCTCCTGCATGTGCTCCGCAAGACACTCTGGTGCGTGTGGCATTGATGGCTACTCATACTAAAGAGCAGGTAGATTATGCTGTAGATAAGTTGACTAAATGCTTCAAAGAACTGGGTATCATTAAATAGTAATTTGACAGATTATTTATAGTAAAAGAGCCGCTTGGTCAGTATTGGATGAAGCGGTTCTTTTTTTATCGGAATAAATTTACTATGTTTGCCACATTATTGATGAAAAACACACCTTTTGTATGAAAAAACAAGATTTCCTTTTCATTTTGGTTCTAATTGCTGTCTTTTTACCATTCTTTGTAAGTGATGCGCTCTATGAGTGGTATAAATCCTTTAATGCTGCTCATGGCATGGTTATGAGCTTTCTGAAGTTTGGAATTCTTGCTACATTAGGTGAGATGTTGGGACTTCGAATCAGTGCCGGAGTGTACAATCGGAAAGGGTTTGGAGTCTTACCACGTGCGGTGGTTTGGGGGCTTTTAGGATTAGGAATTAATGCCGCCATGATCATCTTTTCTAAAGGCGTGCCGCAGTTCATGGCCTATATGGGCATGACTGATGCTGGAAACATCATAAATGGAGTGTTTAGTGCAGATAAAGTTTGGATTGCTTTTGCTATATCCGTTGCTATGAATACCATATTTGCTCCGGTATTCATGACTTTCCATAAAATCACGGATACACATATATTAGATTGTGGCGGTTCTCTTCGCAGTCTTATCACCCCTATTCCAATGACCCGCATCATTACCCAATTAAACTGGGATACGCAGTGGAATTTTGTCTTTAAGAAGACCATTCCTTTCTTCTGGTATCCAGCACATACTATTACATTTCTTCTTCCGGGAGAGATGCGGGTGCTGTTTGCAGCCATATTGGGAGTAGTACTTGGGGTGTTATTGGCAGTGGCGGCACGAAGGAAGTGAGGCTTGCATTCTATTGATCAGCGTTAAGCGCTATCAGATATAGGTCCATTCGACCAATGGCTTGTTTTATCTAATGAAACTACTTGTCTCATATAGTGAAACGGTTTGTTACCTATATTGTAACAAACCGTTTCATTCATTTGAGGCTGTTGTTTTTACTAGAAAACAAAGCTTAGTGTTTGGGCTGGCTAATGATCTCTACTTTAAGCATTTTTAAGCACAGAGTATAAGAAAAAAGATAAGGAAAAGGTTTAAGATTTCCTTTCCTTAATCTGC
>CALYZE010000084.1 GCA_945607605.1 uncultured Bacteroides sp. | reverse complement strand
TTCTTGCTACGTCTTTATATTGTAAGGTGATTCCTTGGTAGTCTGTCAGGGCATTACGATCCCAGTTCTGTATAATGCTTTGTTCGATATAGTCGATGAAGCCTTGTTCTTGTCTCATTTTGTATATTGCACACTAAAGTTAAAACTGCGCAAATATAGAACTAATACTCATGCAAAACAAACGGTTTTTTATCTTTTTACTGACCGTGTTGGCAGGAAAAGTTACCTATTTTTCTTATTCTTTCGTTTTTTCTGAAATAAGCAGCAACTTGTCACCTACATGCAGTTTTAGACTGCCATTAGGTATGAGATATTCATCTCCACGTTTCACAATCATGACAAGGGTACCTTGAGGTAGGTTCATGTCTTTCAGTGTATCGGCTTGGTCCAATATTTCTTGGGTAATAGTGAAGTCGCTCAAGTCAGAGTCTATCTCTTCAGGCAATTCTACCCCAAAGTCATTACCGGTCTTCTCCATAGGGGTAGAGAGCCCAAGCAAGCGCGCAACCCATGAAACGGTGGTACCTTGAACGACCAGCGAGACAATGGTAATAAAGAAAACGATGTTGAAAATCATGCCTGCACCAGGCACTTCGGCAACTACAGGATAGGTTGCAAAAATGATAGGAACTGCACCACGCAATCCTACCCAGGATACGAAGATGCTTGATTTGAACGTTATTTTTTTACTAAATGGTAATAGGCAGAGAAATACACTGAGCGGACGTCCGATCACAATCATGAATACGCCGATGAGTAAAGCTACAATAGCTATTTCAAGCATCTCGTGAGGATTGACAAGTAAGCCGAGACAAAGGAACATGATGATTTGGAAAAGCCATGTCAGTCCGTCCATGAAAGTGTAAATTTCTTTGCGATGCATAATCTTATTGTTTCCTACCATAATACCGGCAATGTACACGGCCAGATAACCGTTTCCTTTTAAAAGATCGGTAATGGAAAAAATAAAGAATATAAACGAAAGCAACAAGATGGGATAAAGCGCTTGATTGTCAATGTTCAGGCGATTTAACATAAGAATGGCTAATTTACCGAGTAAATAACCGGCGCCTGCCCCGACTATGAATTGGATAGCAAATGAGCCTAATATCTGCGGAACTCCCATTCCGGAAGAGAGGATGAGCTGAATAAATATGATTGTCAGCATGTATGCCATGGGGTCATTACTTCCACTCTCTAATTCTAACATGGGGCGTAGATTATGCTTCAAGTTCATCTTCTGTGAGCGTAGGATGGCAAATACAGAGGCTGAATCTGTAGATGACATGGTTGATGCTAACAGTAACGAAGTGATAAGAGGAAAGTGAATCTTGGTCCAACTCATGCCCGAGAGCCACCAGATAAATAATCCGGTAAACAAGGCTGTTAGTAGCACCCCTAAAGTTGACAAGACAATACCGGGACCCAAAATTGGTTTTATTTCTGTAAACTTCGTGTCCATACCACCCGAAAACAAGATGACACTTAGCGCAACCATACCAATGAATTGTGCTTCTTTTGCATTATGGAATTGCAGCCCTAAACCATCGCTGCCGAATAGCATGCCTACTACAAGAAAAAGTAACAAAGCGGGGACTCCGAAGCGATATCCTGTCTTACCGACAATAATACTAACGAAAAGTAAAATAGAACCTATAAGTAGAATGTTTTCTGCTGTAAATAACATATAAAGGGTATTATAAGGTTGTAAATATAATAAGATTACTATCTATGAGGGCAAAGATAAATATAAAGCATAACAATTGCAACTCTTAATAAGTTCAATTAAATTTCAATACAAAAGTCGTTTCTTTGCCGGGTAATAACGAGATACTTCCTCCGGAAAGCCGCATAATTTGGCGCGAAATACTTAGGCCGATACCGCTCCCTTTTTCTTTAGTTGTAAAGAAAGGTATAAATAGATGTTCGGCAATATCTTGAGGTATTTCAGGCCCAGTATTGGATATTTCAATAAAAATGGCTTCGGCTTCGTTGCAATAAGCTTGAATGCAAATTCTATCTTTCTTATCCGGCGTTTTATCTGATTCGAGGGCTTGCATTGCATTTTTAAGTAAATTGACGACTACTTGGGTAATGAGATTTTCATCTGCATAGAGAATCAAATCGTTCGGAGTAATGTTGGTAAGAAATTCAACCCGGACATCGGGATACTGATGACGAGCCAGTTCCACCATTCGTTCAATAAAACTCTTGACATAGAATAGGGAAGGTTCAGGAGTGGGAATGCGCGTGAACTTGCGATAAGATTCCACAAAGGCAAGAAGTCCTTTACCGGTACTGCTGATCGTTTGTAAGCCGTTGCGTATTTCCTCTTTCGTGTTATAAGCATCCGTTTTCCCTTTTTGATTTGGCGAATCTTCGGTGTGTTTAGTCGTGATGGCCAGTAAAGTATCGCTTAAAGAGGTGATTGGGGTGACGGCATTCATTATCTCATGAGTCAAGACACGAGTCAGACGAATCCAGGAGTCAATTTCCATTTCATCCAACTCACTGTTGATGTCGTTCAGGGCAAGAATGCGCAAATGTTCCTTTCTTACAGTGATATTGCTAACACGGATGGAGAGATTTACGGTGCCTCGTTCATTACTGAACGGTACTTGTAGTTTATTACCTGAGCGGCAATGGGTAAGGAGGTCAGCTAAGCGTGAATCTACACGAGTTAATTGGGTGACGTGGGTAAAAATATTTAGTCCAAGTAACCGTAGTGCCTCACTGTTTTTTTGATAGACGGCGCCATGGTCGTTGAGGACAATGATGCCGGTGTTGACACAGTCCAGAATAAGTTCGTAATATTTTTCTTGTTGGACTGTCTCACTCTTTACGTTATATAAGATATGGGCCACTCGGTTGAGAGCCTGATTGACAAGGAGGGAATCGGTAGTGTGTTCGGCTTCGGAGAAATGGATGGTATTATCATTGTTTTCCATGGCATCCAGCATGAACAGTACTTTTTGAACATGGTGCCGATAAAGTCTGTACTGCCAATAAAGGACAAGAGGTAGAAGAAGAGTACAGAAAATAGCTCCAAACAATGGATTACCTAAGCCGTTGAAAGGAGCATATCCAATGAGAACCAATGTCCACATAACGCCTGCCAGAAGAGCGATCAATAAACTGACTGCGATGCGAAACGGATAATAGTTGCTTACTCTCTCAAATTCCATACTTCTTCATCTTATTGTATAAAGTCTGTCTCGTAATGCCCAGTTGAGCGGCAACAGCTGAGAGATTCCCATTGCATTTATCCAATGTTTTTCGGATCATCTGTATTTCCATTTCCTCAAGGGTGGATGCAGAGGCTTCGGATGCATCGCTACGACGGGGCAGATGAAATAGTTCTTCTGACAAAACAGTATTATCGCAGATGATAATGGCTTTTTCAATGGCATGTTCCAGTTCGCGGATGTTACCATACCAGGGATGAAGCCGTAATCTTTCACGGGCGCCATCGGTTAGTTTGACAGAGGCTTTGTCGTATTGTTTGCAAAAGCGAGCGATGAAACGTTCGGTAAGGGGAAGGATATCTTCCGGACGTTCGCGCAATGAGGGTATTTCGAGATGTATCGTATTGATACGATACAATAGGTCTTCACGAAATTCTCCTTTGGTTACCATTTCCGAAAGAGTACGGTTGGTCGCACAAATCAAACGGATATCTATCGGAATGGGCGTGTTACTTCCTACACGTACCACACTCCGACGTTGAATGGCAGTCAGTAGTTTGGCTTGCAGGTGATAAGGGAGATTCCCGATTTCATCGAGAAAGAGGGAGCTACGGTTGGCAGCTTCAAATTTACCGGCACGATCTGTATGAGCATCGGTGAAAGCGCCTTTCAGGTGGCCAAAAAGCTCACTTTCGAAAAGGCTTTCGGTAATGGCACCCATATCTACACTGACCATCTCTTGTTGGCAGCGCGTAGAGAGTGCGTGTATCTCACGTGCCAACATCTCTTTCCCGGTTCCGTTTTCGCCGGTAATCAGGATATTGGCATCGGTTGCAGCTACTTTTTCTACCAGAAAGCGAAGCTGTTGCATGGCGGGACTTTCGCCCCAATACATGGTGTGTGCTTCCGTTGAATAGTTAGTATCTGCAAATTTGCTTGATGCAGTCGTCTTTTTTTTATTGACAGACGTTGCTGCGTTCAGTAAAATTTCAATCAGTTTCTGATTATCCCATGGCTTTACGATGAAATCTGCGGCACCCTCTTTGATGCCTCTTACGGCTAGATCAATGTCGGCATAGGCTGTAAAGAGTACGACAGGGAGGCTGGGGCAACGTTTTTTGATTTCATGTAGCCAATACAAACCCTCATTTCCCGTGTTGATGCCTGAAGTGAAATTCATATCAAGAAGGACAACCTGCCAAGTTCCTTCACGCAACACGCTGGGTAAAGTAATCGGAGAAGGAAGGGTGGTTATCTGTTCAAAATGGGGCTTCAGTAGCAATTGCAAGGCAGTCAGTACGCCTTGGTTGTCATCCACGATGAGGATATTTCCTGTTTTTTTTGCCATGGTTCGTTTGATTTCTTGCAGGCAAAGTTAATTATTTAATTGAATGCAAGCTGTTATCAAGGCACGATTTTATAACAGTTGCAATTTAAGCCCGAAAGATAAACTTAAATAATCTTTGGGTTTAAGATACTGATTGGTGAAAGCACTGACAATATATAAATCAGAGGTACTCAGTTCATAAAAGAAGGTGATAGCCTTGGCTGTGAAACGTCTTCTAGGATCTATATCATAAGTGATACGCTGCCCAAGGAAGGCGTTGATACGCACTTTTGAGGAGAAACCGTAATAACCTTTCGGGTATCGTTCGGGTTCTTTTACCCAAAATTCACTACCCAATACAGTATTTAAATACATGCCACACGACAGGGGCTCTACAGAAAAGCGACTGTCTTTGATGTGAAGACTCCAAGGTAGATAGTTCTGTTTCAGAGTGAGAGTGAGTTTGGTACGTTTGGAGTCATATTTGGGCAGTACCCCTAAAAAGAGATCTGTTTCCCATTGATTCCGTTTGCCATAATCCCACCCTGTGCCCAAAGATAATAACCCCATATTGCCGGCAAACTGTATCTTGGTGTGTGTAGGAATAAGAGCTTCCCAGCGCTTGCGATAGCGATGTACACGATGGTCATACCGACTTGTTTTTCCTATGCTTTGAACAACGCTATCCGGTTTGGAATCCATCCATACTGTGTCATATTTCACTAGAATGATAGTGTCGCGAAGGCTAAGCCAAGACTCCGTATGGATACTGTCTTGTTCTTGCGCTGATACAGAAAGAGGCAGTACCGATAAGACGACTGCAACGCTCAGCAGCCCCTTAATAATAAATTGCTTCGCGCTCATAGCCATCAGGAGTTATAGTGAATAGATAGTAGCAACGTTTCTTCATAGAGTCGCTCATGTAATACATGATCCCATCTTCAAAAAGGTTTTCTTCGAACAGGCGGTGCTCGTGGGCGGCAGTGCAGAATTGTATTCCGGGAAACTCAGTCACATAACGTTGGAATACATGGGCTACATTGTTATTGAATTCGCCACAAAACGGGCGGATGTGCATAGAGATGACGGTTTTGTCAAACTCTTCTTTACGGTCTTGTATCTGATTTGTCAGGAATTCAAAATCCGGAATAGGTCGGGAATAATCATATTCAATGGCATTGGTGTTCAAGCCAACAAACTTTACGCGTCCGGCTATGAATGCGAAGTTAGGCTCTCCAAAAATGGCTCGATATGTTTCTTCTCCTGTACCGATGCAGTCGTGGTTACCTATAAGTGCTACGTAGGGAACTTTGAGCTTATTCATGATATCTCGCTGCCAAATGAATTCATTGGTTACTCCAAAATCACTCATGTCACCACCGTGGATGACAAAATCTATATCCTCTCGTTTATTGAGATGGTTTACGAAATCAAGAGTCTCATCATACCAACGTTGCGAATCTCCCATTGTCACGAATCGAATCGTGGTCTTATCTTTGCAGTTTTTCTCTATTTTCTCTATGTTATGTGCGTTGACATTGGTCTCGCCACTGATGCGTACATCGTAAGGATGGTAATCTATTAGATCACAACTACTCACGATCAAACAAGATAACAGGAGGAAGAGTTGTTTTTGTATGGTCATACGTGGAATATTAATCATATACTTTTTGAAAACTGCGTGCAAAGATAGAGTTTTGTTTTGATAAAGCTATTGCCTGAACTTCTCTTTTTCTGTCCTTTGAGTCCGATATCAAGGAAGGCATCAGCCCGGCGTATCATCAAGATGTGGTGTCTAAATTTAAGACAGTGGTGTCTAATTATTAGACATCTCTCTATTTTTAGTATTTCGTATAGGGTTGATAATGTGATGAATGCTTCTTTGGCACGCTTTCTGCCTAATAAAATAAAGAATCAGAATAATAAAAACCAAATGAAACAAGTTTATTATGTAATTCAGACTTTGCTGCGAGGACATGGCTCAAACATAATCAAGATCATCTCTCTTGGATTGGGATTGACGATGAGTATCCTGCTTTTCTCGCGTGTGATTTATGAGCAGAGTTTCGACAAGTGTTTCAAAGATTATGAAAATCTTTATCAAGTGTGGTCGATATTCTCCGTGAATGGCAAGGGATTTCAAGCACAGGAAGCAAATAGTGGTCCCGTGGCAGGTGCCATACTTGAGAACTTCCCGAAAGAAGTAGAGGCCGCTACGAGCATCGGGACGTGGGTGGTAAGTGCGCCTCTTTACAATGGATCAGTGCGATTCGATGAAAAAAAGATAGCCGCTGACTCACTATTCTTTCGTACCATGGGTATCGAAGTGTTGAGTGGTAATCCGGAAAAGGACTTGATGCAGAAAGATGTCATCTTCCTGAGCGATCGCTTTGCCAAGAGAATATTTGGCGAAGAGAGTCCGATAGGAAAGGTACTTAATTATAATCATCAATACGATCTAATAGTGAAAGGCACTTATGCTGCCTTACCTGAGAATGTCACGATAAGACCTGAGGGGGTGGTTTCCATGCCCAGCATTTGGAGCCGGAATTTGAGTAACTACTCGTGGAGTGGAGGCGATAGTTGGAAGGAGTATATTCGTTTCCGTCCGGAGGCAGACAAGTCGGTAGTGAATGCACGCATAGATGCTATGATCGATAAATATCGCCCGGCGGAAGACAAAAAACAGTTTGGCTATACAGCTTTCGTACAGCCTATTCGTGATACGTACCGCGGATACGACAGCGTGAAACGGATGGTGAACATTATGAGTATTCTCGGCTTAGCCATTCTTTTCATTGCTACTCTGAATTATGTACTGATTTCCATTTCTTCTTTGAATTATCGAGCCAAGTCAGTAGGCGTGCACAAATGTAGTGGTGCCAGTGGAAGCAGTATCTTTGGAATGTTCATGTTGGAGACTGGTATTATCCTTGTAGCAGCTTTGATATTGATGGCCTTGATACTGTTGAATTTCCGTGACTTTATTGAAGATACAGCGGCTGCTAAGCTTTCTTCGCTGTTTGCACCGGAACGCATCTGGGTACCACTGTCGGTAGTGGGTGTGCTTTTTCTGGTGGGCGGCTTACTGCCGGGACGTTTGTTTGCCCGTATTCCTGTGTTGCAGGTATTTCATCGCTATACGGAGGGGAAAAAAGGATGGAAACGTTCATTGCTCTTTATTCAGTTTGCAGGGGTGGCGTTTATCTGCGGACTGATGTACGTGGTAATGGCGCAGTACCATTATGTTTTGAATAAAGATATGGGATATAACCCTAAAAATATCGCTGTGGCCGATCTCTATTTGAGAGGAGAGAAAGGCGATGCTGCCTATCAGTTCTTCAAGGGGTTGCCCTATGTAGAGGCAGTGTCCAGTGCTAATAGTTCGCCGATAGAAGGATATAGTGGCTCTATGGTCAATTCTGAATCAGGGCAAGCTGCCTTCTCTGCGCGTTTCAGCTATTTCATGCGTGGTGAATATCCGGAGTTAATGGGCTTCACCTTCAAGGAAGGGCGCATGGGACGTGAGTGGGATGAAGTAGTGGTGAACGAAACCTTTGCTGAACGGATGCA
>CALYZE010000083.1 GCA_945607605.1 uncultured Bacteroides sp. | reverse complement strand
ACCTGCTGAGCTAGCGAATCAATCCTTTTGTGCTGTTAAGCGGGTGCAAAGATAGAGAGAATTTTATAAATAGCAAAAATATTTCGCTTTTTTTCTTATCTTTGCCCTCGTTGAGAGGGGGGCGGAGAGGGTTATCTTTGATGTTTTCCACTACAAGAGATTAATAACGAATTACTTATAAATAATAACTCCTAATTGAAAAAATAATGGCAACAGTAGATGATAAGAAGATTATCTTTTCTATGGTGGGGCTGAATAAGACCATTCAGCAAAACAACAAGCAAATATTGAAGAACATCTATCTTTCGTTCTTCTATGGAGCAAAGATTGGTATTATTGGCTTGAACGGTTCGGGTAAATCAACCTTGCTAAAGATTATTGCCGGATTGGATAAATCCTATCAAGGCGAAGTGGTATTTTCACCGGGATATTCAGTGGGCTATTTGGCTCAGGAACCTTATCTGGACCCTACTAAAACTGTCAAAGAAATAGTAATGGAAGGGGTACAGCCCATTGTGGATGCCTTGACTGAATACGAAGAGATCAACCAGAAATTCGGGTTGCCTGAATATTATGAGGATCAGGATAAGATGGATAAACTGTTCTCCCGACAAGCTGAACTGCAAGATATCATCGATGCTACGGATGCCTGGAACCTCGATAGCAAATTGGAACGGGCGATGGATGCACTGCGTTGTCCGCCCGAAGAGCAGTCTGTGGAACATCTTTCCGGAGGAGAACGACGCCGAGTGGCACTTTGCCGACTGTTGTTGCAAAAGCCTGATGTGTTGCTCTTGGATGAGCCTACCAACCACCTGGATGCTGAATCCATTGATTGGTTGGAACAACACTTGCAACAATATGAAGGTACGGTTATTGCCGTGACGCACGACCGTTACTTCCTCGATCATGTGGCTGGATGGATTCTTGAACTAGACCGTGGTGAAGGTATTCCTTGGAAAGGCAACTACACCAGTTGGTTGGAACAGAAGACCAAGCGCATGGAGATGGAGGAAAAAACTGCCAGCAAGCGTCGCAGAACGTTGGAACGCGAGTTGGACTGGGTACGTATGGCTCCCAAGGCGCGTCAGGCTAAGGGAAAAGCTCGTTTGAACTCTTATGACAAATTGCTGAACGAGGATGTGAGAGAGAAAGAAGAGAAACTGGAAATCTTCATTCCGAATGGACCCCGTCTGGGCAACAAGGTGATTGAGGCCAAGAGTGTGGCTAAAGCTTTTGGAGAGAAACTGCTCTTTGATAACCTCAATTTCATGCTCCCTCCCAACGGTATTGTAGGAATCATCGGCCCCAACGGTGTAGGTAAAACTACACTTTTCCGTCTGATTATGGGCTTGGAAAGTGTCGATAAAGGCGAGTTTGAAGTAGGAGAGACTGTAAAGGTGGCATACGTTGATCAGCAACATAAAGATATTGATCCGAATAAGAGTGTATATCAGGTTATCTCGGGTGGAGCTGATTTGATTCGTATGGGAGGACGCGACATTAATGCACGTGCTTATCTATCACGCTTCAACTTCTCCGGTGCCGATCAAGAGAAACTTTGTGGAGTTCTCTCGGGTGGTGAACGCAACCGTTTGCATCTGGCGCTCTGTTTGAAGGAAGAGGGTAATGTACTACTTCTCGATGAGCCTACCAATGATATTGACGTGAATACACTTCGTGCTTTGGAAGAAGGGTTGGATGATTTTGCAGGATGTGCCGTAGTGATTAGTCACGACCGCTGGTTCCTCGATCGTATCTGTACACACATATTGGCCTTTGAAGGAAACTCGAATGTTTTCTTCTTTGAGGGCTCTTATTCAGAATATGAGGAAAATAAACAGAAACGTTTGGGCAAGGAGGAACCTACCCGTGTACGTTATAGAAAATTAATGAACGACTGATTTCAATGAAAGATTGAAACTATATGAATCGGTTTGTTTACAGAACGAAAGCTCCACGTCTTCCCGTGGGGCTTTCTTTGTTTAATAAAGTTCTAAAGAAGCTTTATTACTATAAATTTTTGTAGCATTATTGTAACATATATATGGTTTTTATTGAGTACATTTGCGACTTAAAACATAAATTAATTTTTATTTAACACTATCTATTAACAAAAAGAGAGAATTATGAGAAAACATCTAATTCATTTCCTGTTGGTTGCACTGATGTCGGTCTTTAGTGCCGCTACCTATGCGCAAACTACAGTGAGAGGTCAGCTTGTTGATTCTGAAACAGGTGAGCCTTTGGTGGGTGCTGCTGTTATGGTAGAAGGTACTACCGTTGGATCAGTGACTGACATTGATGGCTATTTCAAGCAAAGTGTTGCTCCGAATGGTACATTGTTGTTTAAGTATGTTGGTTACAAAGACCTGAAACAGAAGATTACGCAAAAAGGTACTTCTGTTAATTTGGGAGCGGTTAGAATGGAGCCGGATGCAGTGATGCTGAAAGACGTTGTGATTACTTCTTCAGTGGCTGTAGCTCGCAAAACTCCGGTGGCTTTGTCAACGATAGAGCCCGTTTTTATTGAAGAAAGATTAGGCACAAAGGAATTTCCGGAAATACTGAAGTCTACTCCGGGTGTTTATGCTACTAAACAAGGTGGTGGTTTCGGTGACTCCCGCATCAATATGCGTGGATTCGAATCAGAGAATATTGCTGTGATGGTTAATGGTGTGCCGATGAATGATATGGAGTGGGGCGGTTTATACTGGTCCAACTGGGCTGGCTTGTCTGACGTGACACGCAGCATGCAGACTCAACGTGGATTGGGTGCTTCTAAAGTATCTTCTCCTTCAGTGGGAGGTTCTATTAATATTGTCACTTCTTCTGTTGAATCTAAAAAAGGCGGTTCTATTTCTTATGCCATGGGTAACGATGGTTATAATAAGATTTTGTTCAATGTATCTACGGGTATGAACAAAGACGGATGGGCTGTGACTTTGTTGGGAGCCAAGACTTGGGCGGATGGTTATATTCAGGCTACTGAATATGAAGCCTACAACTGGTTTATGAACGTGGCCAAACGCATCAATGACAATCACCAACTTTCGTTTACCGCTTTCGGTGCGCCACAATGGCACAACAAGCGTGACAACAACGGTATGAAGATTTCAGAATGGCAGATGTTGGCTCAACGCTACATGAATGGCGAAAGTCCTTATAGATACAATCCTACCTATGGTCATGGCATCAACGGTGAGCGCAAGACAATCGACTATAACTCTTATCACAAACCGCAGTTGTCATTGAACCACTTGTGGCAGATTAATGATAAGTCTTCACTCAGTACTTCTTTGTATGCTTCTATCGGTAACGGTTATGGTTACAGTGGTCAGGGTAGTACTTCTGATGACAGATACAAATGGTATGGTACTTCTTCAGACGGTATGCTGAACACCTACTTCCGTAATGTAGACGGCACGTTTGCTTATGATCAGATCTACGATTATAACAGAGAGAGTGAGAATGGTTCAAAGATGGCGATGTCTAAATCGTACAACAAACATCAATGGTACGGATTGATTTCTACGTATACTACAAAAATAGGTGAGTATGTAGATCTCTATGGTGGTATCGACTTCCGTTATTATAAAGGTGTACATACCAATGAACTGACCGACCTTTATGGAGGTGAGTTCTTTATCGACTCTTCTTCACGTCAGGGCGTATTGGCTGCTAATAATGCAGCAGCGGCTAATCCTACTTGGGTGAACCAAAAATTGAAAGTGGGTGACGTTGTGTATCGTGACTATGATGGTTTTACTATGCAGGAAGGTGTATTCGGACAAGCTGAATATAACCGTGACAAGCTAAGTGCTTTCGTAGCAGGTTCTGTTTCAAACACTGGATATTGGCGTTATGACCGCTTCTATTATGATGCAGATCATGCTAAATCTAAAACAGTGAACTTCATTGGATGGACTGCTAAGGGTGGATTGAACTACAACCTTACAGAAAAGCACAACGTGTTTGCCAATGTAGGTTACATCAGCCGTGCTCCGTTCTTCTCGGGTGGTGCTTTCCTTCAATCTACTACCAGCAACTTGACCAATCCTGATGCCGTAAATGAGAAGGTTTTCTCTGCTGAATTAGGCTATGGCTTCCGTTCTAAGTATTTGACTGCTAACTTGAACTTGTATCACACTAAGTGGATGAACAAGACCATGAGCCGCGGTATTGACTTGAAGAGCGGTGGGGTGTTTGTTGACCGTATCAGTATCAACATGTCAGGTTTGGATGCTATTCACCAGGGTGTTGAACTCGATTTAGTAGCGAAACCTTTGAATTGGTTGGACATTCGCGGTATGTTGTCTATCGGTAACTGGCGTTGGGACTGTCTGGCCAAGGGTTATTTCTATGACTCGGCTGGTCAGCCTGTAAAGAACTGGACTAACTCAGGTGAAATTACGCATGCTTCAGGCATTCAGGCCGAAGACCATGCTTCTGCTACCATTAAATTGGATGGCACGAAGGTTGGTAACTCTGCACAAACTACTGCTGCTTTGGGTGTAAATGCCAGAGTAGCTAAGAACTTCCGCGTAAGTTTAGACTGGAACTATTTTGGTCGTAACTATGCAGAATGGTCTTTCACTTCCAATGACTTGAGCCCTAATGCTGAAATAACTCGTAAAGATCCATGGCGCATGCCTTCCTCTAATGTGTTTGATTTGAGCGCAAGCTATCGATTCAATCTTGGCAAGGTAAATGCTACTCTTTATGGTAATGTAGACAACTTGTTCAACCAGTTGTACATTACAGATGCCAGAGACGCACAGAATTCTGGTAACTGGGAAGATGTTTCCGTACTTTATTCTTGGGGACGTACTTATTCAGTAAGACTTAAAATCAATTTCTAACTCTTAACGTTGAAGAAGATTATGAAAAGAAAATATATATTCCCGTTAGTGGCATCTGTGCTTTCGCTGGGTGCTTGTGACTACGTCGAAGACGATTTCGATGGGAGTGAGAAGTTTGACCGCCCTACCTATGTGCTCAAGAAAGACTACACCTTGGCCGAGGCGGATTATACAAAAATAGGTGCATACAAGGCTGCTACTATTTTCTCCTATTCAGGTAAGGACCTTACCGGAGATGAGAAAGATGCTTATTTGAAAGAAGTGAATTCTGACTTGGCTGCTGCCAAGACGGAAAATGCTTTGGCGGATCAGGCAGCTGATGTGATTTCATTTTTCCTGAAGGAAACTTGGTTCTCTGCTGACAATGGTTCGGCAATAAAAGTAACCTATAATAAGAAAGCAACCGCTACTGCTACGGAGAATGCGCTCAACACAGCTACTATCTATAAGGTGAGCAATGCTGACTATGAGCAAACTTGGGGCACGGCTTTCAATTTCTTTACTCCTACAGAACCTGCCTCTAAGCATGTGCCGGGATTCTTGAAGACTGCTTATCCTGAAGCAGCTACAGGACAGGTGGCATTGGTAGATTACAATTACTCTGCACAAGAACCTGCCGGAAGTGCTACAGCCATTGCTGAGACTTTTGAAGGATTATGGGAGGGTAATGTAAAGACTGCTGCTATTGAGGGCTGGGCAAATCTTACTACTAAGGGTACTAACTCTTGGCAAGGACGTATATTCAGCAATAACAACTATCTGCAACAAAGTGCTTATAAACACACAGGTGAGTTGGAAACATACATGATTACTCCAAAGCTGTCCATTGTGAAAGGTATGAATCTTACCTTTGATGCTTGCTATGGTAATTATGTAGCAGCCGGAGGTCGTCTTACGCTACTTTATTCTGAGAATCTGAACGGTGATACCAAGGAAGCGGTGGAAGCTGCTACTTGGAAAGACATCACATCGGCTGTGAACATTCCTGTTCCTACCGGAACTTATGGTACTTTGGAAAATGTATGTACGTATGACCTTTCTGCTTTGGCTGGAAAGAAAATCAGAATTGCTTTCCGCTATAACGGTGATGGTTCTACTGGTGCTACTACTACTATACAGCTTGACAACGTTGTGGTGAAGTCGGAAGGTAGTGGTGAAGGTGAAAATACATTCGAAGCAATGGCAGGTCTGTTCCGTTTTGATGGTTCCGATTGGAAGTCATTCAATGATGCAGTGGTATTGAGCTTGGCCGACTACAAAGCAATGGGAGGCAGATACGATAACTTCAGCTCTTCAATGGCTCCTGCTGATTACTTGCCTACTTACCTGAAATTGAAATATCCATATGCACAGGAAGAAGCGAAGCAGACAGTGGCTTATAAGTATTACGATGGTAAGAACACGACTGTAAACTGTAGCTCTTACATTTATACAGCAGGTAGCTGGCAGTCAGCAGCTGTAGAGGTAACTACCGACCAGTTTGTTTTGAGCAACGGCAAATGGAGTTTCGACCCCAGCACAGTCATCAATCTGCCGGTAGAAAGAGGTAACGTAGAAGTTTCAGCTTTCTATCAAACCATCACTGATTGGGTGAAGGCAAATCATCCTACGTATGTAACCGGTTATGGTAACAATGACTACTATTACGGTGGTTCGGCTTATCAGAACAACGTTGACTTCCGCTTAAGTGCATGGAAGGGTCAGGGTACTTACGAAGGTGTTTCTGACGACGAGTTGAAAGCTTTGATGTGGAAACGTCTGCCCGAAGCATTTACACGTGCGTTGGAAGTGCTTTATGCTACAGTGGCTCCGATAGAAGGCATTCATGTAATCTATACGGTTAACTTCGGTATTTATGCTGCTGACGGTGTGACTACTACTAACACCAACTGGACTATCCAGTATGAAGTGGTAGAAAAAGGCAAATTTGAATTTGTGCCTGAGTCTTTGAAAGAAGTGAAATAATTGATCGTATTTCAAAATTTGAGAAAGTGCGCCTTTGGGTGCACTTTCTTTTTTTAATAAAAACAGAATGTACATGAATAAACTGATGAATATCTGGAAACTTTCATGCTTGTTGTGTTTCGTAATAGTCAGTTGCGACTCTTCGAATGAACCGGAACCTCTGGTTCCTGACAAAAATGAGAATGAAAATGTAGCCCAAGAGGGGCAGGCGTATGTTACAGATTACTCCATGCCTCGTCTTGATCCGAACCATTATTATGTGGAACATGCCGTAACGTTGGATAATCACTCTCTCCTCAATTATGCATTGGAGTGGAATGCGGATAAGAAACACACCGCTTGGGTGGCTTTCAGTTTCGACAAAACGACGAGCGCTACTAATGTGAAACGCACCGATGCTTGGGAGGTAGATCCTTCTCTTCCTGTGGAGATGCAGACCACCGAAAGCATGCACAAGAGTGATGGTTTTGATAAAGGGCATTTGGTTGCTTCTTACGACAGGGTTTATGCTACAAAGGCCAACGAGCAGACTTTTTACTACAGCAATATGAGTCCGCAACTGAATAGCTTTAATGGTGGCTTTTGGGCTTCATTTGAAGGATTGGTACAAAGATGGGCACGCTCCAATCGCTATGAGAAACTCTACGTAGCCAAAGGGGGAACACTGAATCAGTTGCTGGTCAACTTTACGGGTACGAAAAAAGGAGCGGATGGTATTTTACCTACCACAGATGGTAAAGGCTTTACCAAGCATGGTTTGGCCTGTCCGAAGTATTATTTTATGGCTGTTCTTGCTTATAAAGGTGGAGATGCCTCTGCCGAAAGTTCCTACCAGGCTATGGGCTTTTGGATGGAACACCGGGATGATTACGGGTATGAATATGACCGTTTTGCTCCTTCCAGCGTGATGAAACTCTATGCTTTGAGCATTGATGAGTTGGAACAGAAAGCGGAACTCGACTTTTTCTGTAACTTGCCCGATCATCTGGAAACTTCCATTGAAAGGGCTTATCATGAGAACGACTGGATGTGGTGATAATCTCTTCCGGAAGTTAAAGAAAGTCTGTTCGCAGCTTTGGAATACTTGTTCGCACAGTGGGAATGTCTGTTCCCAACTTGCGGATAGATATTCTCAGGCTGCGAACAGACTTTCTTCTTATAAGAAACAGGTTTTAGTCTGGTCTTAGTAAACGTTTCTATGCTTATAAAGAAATTGCTCTTTTACCGTGTGCCTCCGTTATACTCCCAATCCGTTCCATGCTGAAAGTCTTTATTATAATGTAGAGGAAGAGTATTATGTTTACCTTGGAATTGATAACTCTACCCTGACAAATAGTTAGATCCTAAAAAAATAGGATCTTACCTTATGAATGAAAGAAAAGTTTACGACTGAGAATTTAAAATCAATGCGGCCAAATTAAGTTACGATCGCGATAATTTGAGCCAGATTACTCGCGAACTACGGTTTTTATATTCATGTAACATAGATAAAGATTAATGTAACATTTGAGAGAAAGATGTTTCATTATGAATGTTTTCTGTATCGCTAATATGTTAAAAGTATTATTATTTTTTAGAATTTTGCATCACTGATATTAATATTGATTAAATCTAATTTTAAATAGAGGAAGAGAATTTTAGATCTTCCACTTTCATATAAAATAGCGAGAATGGATTTGTAATATTATTTAATTTTTTGAAAAACATGAGATGTATTTACGATGACAGTTAAAAAGTAAACCCTAATTACTGAAAAAAGGAGGGAAATATAGTATTTA
>CALYZE010000082.1 GCA_945607605.1 uncultured Bacteroides sp. | reverse complement strand
TAAAGAATCTAGAAATAAAACCTAACGAATACAACAATAAAAATCAACGGAAAAGAAACTTATCGTATCTTTGCAGTATGAACAAGCAGAAGATCATACAATTCATTGAGCATCATAAACTTTTCTCTTCAAGTGACAAGATACTGGTGGCATTGAGTGGCGGGGCCGACTCAGTAGCATTACTGCGATTGCTCTTAACGTTAGGCTACACTTGCGAAGCCGCTCATTGCAATTTTCACCTCCGCAATGCAGAATCGGATAGGGATGAAGCCTTTGTTCGCCACTTGTGTGAAATTCATAAAGTACGCTTACATACAATTCATTTCGACACCAAGCGTGAAGCTGCCGAGCGACATCTCTCCATTGAAATGGCAGCAAGGGAATTACGATATGATTGGTTTGAAAAGATACGTAACCAATCCGATGCCAGCGTTATTGCTGTTGCCCATCATCAAGATGACAGTGTAGAAACTCTTCTGCTTAACCTCATCCGGGGAACCGGTATCAATGGCTTACGAGGCATACGTCCTAAAAATGGAAAAATAGTACGTCCGCTCCTCTGTCTTGATCGTAAAGATATCATGGAGTATCTTGAAAGTATCGATCAACCATTCGTCACAGACAGTACTAATCTGCAAGATGAATATACTCGAAATAAAATAAGACTCAATTTACTGCCACTGATGCAGGAAATCAATCCCGCTGTTAAGGAAAGTATTCTGAAAACAGCAGAACACCTGGAAGATGCCGCTATTATTTACCATAAAGGCATAGAAGAAGCCAAGCTGCGTGTAAAATCAGAAAAGGGAATACTCATCCATGCCTTACAGCAAGAACCCGCACCGGAAACTCTATTGTTTGAAATCTTATATCCACTTGGATTCAACGCCTCTCAAGTCAAGGATCTGTTTCAAGCATTGGATAACCAACCGGGGAAAAAAATCACCAATGACCGCTGGCGTGTAGTTAAAGACCGAGAGTATCTACTCGTAGAGCCGATATGTCAACCTAGTCCGCCTCTATTGGAAGCCCAAGAACAACCCTACTCCCCCGGCTTTATCATTCCACGAGAAAAAGACACAGCCTGCTTCGATGCAGACAAGTTACATCATCCCCTCTCCTTACGCCTCTGGCAGCAAGGAGACAGTTTTATTCCTTTTGGTATGAAAGGACGTAAAAAGGTAAGTGATTATCTGACTGACCGAAAATTTTCCATTATTCAAAAAGAACAGCAATGGGTGCTATGTTGCGGTGAGGAGATTGTTTGGTTAGTAGGAGAAAGAACAGACAACCGCTTCCGAATCGATGAAAAAACGAAAAGAGTACTGATCATCAATCAGAAAACGAATGAGTGATGGAAGAAAATGAAGTAGCGAATGCGCCATCACCCACTCTTCCCTCTCACTAAATAATAATTCTGGCTTCTTTGGGCCTTTGAAAACAATCGGCAAGTAATGTCGCAAAAGGCGTATCGTAAGAACGTGCTTTCTCCGGACACCCCTTCACACAAGCACAACACTTAATGCATTTTTCTGCCAAGGTATGACATTCATCACCTTTTAATATAGCACCCGTAGGACAATGCCTCACACAATATCCACAATGCGTACAAAGTTCCGCATCTGTCTCCGGAATGCGCGGCGAAGGAATACCACTTTTGCGCAACTTCACAACCTTACGCATAAAGCGGAATAACGGAAAGAAAGGTTGTTTAGGGCGCTGTATACGGCTCACGTCCACTCCATACAAATTTTCCAAATTCACAGCTGCCGTAATCTTCGTTCGTATCTTCTCTCCAAATTGTTCGGCATACTTCAAATCATCCGCATCAGGACGACCTACTGCTACCGGATTCTTTTTACTACTATAAGAATGTTCTCCAATAAAAGTACCTCCGGCTATCACCTTAAAGCCCAATCCGGAAGCAAAGGTGTCCAAATCTATCAAAGCTTTTTCATAGGCCCGGTTACCGTAAACTACCACCACAACTGCCGGAGAACCATTCGCACGAATTTCTTTCATACGTTCCAAAGCCAACGGTGCCACATGCCCTCTATAAACAGGAACTGCAATGATTGTCAACGCATTTTGAGGAATTTCAATCTTTTCAGTCGCCTGTAATGTTAAATCAGTGATTGTCAATTTAGAGCAGTTGGTACCGCGAACAATTGCCTCGCCTACTTGTTTAGAAGTAGAGGTAGGCGAGAAAGTAATCAAATGTGCTTCGTTAATATTCATAAACTATATCTTTATATGGAAGCAAAGGTATAGTTTTAAATTAAAAAAAGGAGCAAATGATGTATGAAACCAAATATATTTATTATCTTTGCAGCGTTGAAACATTCTGTGACTCCTTTCTGCGGTAAAGGTTGTTAACCAGTTTCCCGGTTCAACAATAAAGATCCCAATTAAACTATAATTTATAAAGGTGCCTTTGCCTAAGTTGCTTCCTGAGATAATTGCGACTGTGCATTTGTATCTTTTCAAACGAAAAATTTTAAACCATTCACACATATACTGTATGTATAACATCATTCAATTGAACGACAAAAATTTGTCGGAATTGCAAACTATTGCCCAAGAACTGGGTATCAAAAAATCCGAATCACTTAAGAAAGAAGAACTTGTCTACAAGATACTTGATGAACAAGCCATCGCTGGCGCTACTAAAAAAGTAGCAGCCGACAAACTAAAAGAAGAACGTAAAGGAGATAAACAAAAGCGCTCTCGTGTTACTGTAAAAAAGGAGAGTGCAGATAAAGTCTTCACTGCAAATAAAAACGGCGACCTAACTAAAGCAAAGGCTGAAGGAACACCAGCAGCAAAAGAGCAACCCAAAGCTGCCGTACCCGCAAAAGTACCGACAAAAGCGTTGGCAACGACTACTGCTACACCAGCTCCCGCAGCAACACAAGCTGTATCACCCGCACCAACCGCGCCAGCTGCATCAACTGCTACACCGGCCTTGGCTGCATCATCACCTGCTAAAACAGTATCGACAACATCAACGACGTCTACAGCTACAGCTGCACCTACCGCCTCTGCACCGGCTAAAGCCACTGCGCCGAAGCCTGCCGCATCTTCCAAACGTAAACCGGGACGCCCCCGCAAAGCAAAAGAAGAGGAGACTTCAAAGACAACTGAGATAACCAACGTTCCACAAACTGCCGAGCCTGAGTTAAGTCTTAAACCTGCAACCCCTGCCAAGGAAGTTAAAAAGGAAGTTAAGGTAGAAAAGAAAGTAGTGATAGACGAGCATCCTATCCTGTCGGAAGAAGAGGATGACTTTATTCCAATTGAAGATCTTCCAACAGAAAAGATAGAATTGCCTTCCGAACTGATTGGCAAATTCGAAGCAACCAAAGCCGAACCTTCAATTCCGGTAGAACAAGTACAACCGTCGCAAGCACAGCCTCAACGTCCACGTCTTCGTCCTCGTGACAACAACGCTCCACACAATAATAATAATAGTAATAATCGCGGTGGTAACTATCCACAACGTCCAGCGCAACAACATCCTGCACAACAACAGCAGAATCCTGCACAGCAGTCTCACAACAGTGGTGACAACCATCCCGCTGAACGCAAACCTGCTGAGCGTGAAAAAGCTTACGAATTCGATGATATCCTTACCGGAACCGGTGTATTGGAAATCATGCAAGATGGTTATGGATTCCTCCGCTCTTCTGATTATAATTACCTTTCTTCACCGGACGATATCTACGTATCGCAATCTCAAATCAAATTATTTGGTTTAAAAACCGGTGATGTGGTAGAAGGCGTCATCCGTCCGCCCAAAGAAGGTGAGAAATATTTCCCACTGGTAAAGGTTTCTAAGATTAACGGACGTGATCCGGCTTTCGTACGCGATCGTGTACCGTTTGAACATCTTACTCCCCTCTTCCCGGATGAGAAATTCAGACTCTGCAAAGGAGGATATTCAGATTCAATGTCTGCCCGCGTAGTCGATCTTTTCGCTCCTATCGGTAAAGGTCAGCGTGCCTTGATCGTGGCTCAGCCTAAAACCGGTAAGACCATCTTGATGAAAGACATTGCCAACGCCATTGCAGCTAATCATCCTGAAGTTTACATGATTATGTTGCTTATCGATGAACGTCCTGAGGAGGTTACCGACATGGCACGTACTGTCAATGCAGAAGTTATTGCGTCTACATTTGACGAACCTGCAGAACGTCACGTGAAAATCGCCGGCATCGTTCTTGAGAAGGCCAAACGTATGGTAGAATGCGGACATGACGTTGTCATCTTCCTCGACTCCATCACTCGCTTGGCACGTGCTTACAATACTGTATCGCCGGCATCCGGCAAGGTCCTTTCCGGTGGTGTAGACGCTAATGCGCTTCACAAGCCCAAACGTTTCTTCGGTGCTGCCCGTAACATTGAAGGAGGTGGTTCATTAACCATCTTGGCTACGGCATTGATTGACACAGGTTCAAAGATGGATGAAGTAATCTTTGAAGAATTCAAGGGTACAGGTAACATGGAGTTGCAACTCGACCGCAACCTGTCCAACAAGCGTATCTTCCCAGCTGTCAACATTGTTGCTTCCAGCACTCGTCGCGACGACTTGTTGCTAGACAAGCAGACACTGGATCGCATGTGGATTCTTCGCAAATACCTATCCGACATGAATCCGATAGAAGCCATGAGCTTCGTAAAAGATCGTTTGGAAAAAACCAAAGACAACGACGAGTTCTTATTGAGCATGAACAGCTAATAAATCTCTTGCTATATAGAAAGCTTCCATTTGCGCCTACAAACGCAGATGGAAGCTTTTTTATTTCCCTTCCATCCCCAAAATCTAAAGTTGATGCAACAGAAGGGGTGTCCACCCTATTCACTGAACCTATTCTTGTTAGACAAGAATATTCTGCCTCAAAAAGAAGGCAGTTACAAGGATTTTTCGTACTTTTGCGCCTCAATAAGAGTAATTTGTAATTTAGTAATTGTAAGTAGATACTATGTTCGATAATTTAAGCGAGAGACTTGAGAGGTCGTTTAAAATTCTGAAAGGTGAAGGTAAGATCACCGAAATCAATGTTGCAGAAACCCTGAAAGATGTACGTAAAGCACTTCTGGATGCTGACGTAAACTATAAGGTGGCTAAGAGTTTCACCGATACCGTTAAGGAAAAAGCACTGGGACAAAACGTGCTGACTGCCGTAAAACCCAACCAGTTGATGGTTAAAATCGTGCATGACGAACTGGCGCAACTGATGGGTGGCGAGACAGCCGAGATTAACATCGACTCTAAACCTGCCGTTATTCTAATGTCGGGTTTGCAAGGTTCCGGTAAAACCACTTTCTCCGGAAAGTTGGCGCGTATGCTGAAAACAAAGAAGAATCGCAAACCGTTGTTGGTTGCCTGTGACGTATATCGTCCTGCCGCTATCGAACAATTGCGCGTACTAGCTGAACAAATAGAAGTACCGATATACTCCGAGCCTGACAGCAAAGATCCTGTAAGCATTGCTAAAAACGCTATTCAAGAAGCTAAAGCCAAAGGCTACGATCTTGTCATTGTTGATACAGCCGGACGTTTGGCAGTAGACGAAGAGATGATGAACGAGATTGCAGCCATCAAAAAAGCGATTAATCCCAATGAAATTTTGTTCGTTGTAGATTCTATGACTGGTCAGGATGCTGTGAATACTGCTAAAGAATTTAACGAACGTCTTGATTTTAATGGTGTAGTACTAACCAAATTAGATGGTGATACTCGTGGCGGTGCCGCTCTTTCTATCCGTTCGGTAGTCAACAAGCCTATCAAATTTGTGGGTACCGGTGAAAAGCTGGATGCCATTGATCAATTCCACCCTTCCCGTATGGCCGACCGTATCCTCGGCATGGGTGATATCGTATCGTTGGTAGAGCGCGCTCAAGAACAATACGATGAAGAAGAAGCCAAGCGTCTTCAAAAGAAGATTGCCAAGAATCAGTTTGACTTCAACGACTTCTTAAGCCAGATTGCACAAATC
Source organism: uncultured Bacteroides sp. (assembly GCA_945607605.1). Lineage (GTDB taxonomy): Bacteria > Bacteroidota > Bacteroidia > Bacteroidales > Bacteroidaceae > Bacteroides. The sequence goes on along the minus strand of CALYZE010000082.1, from coordinate 2,627 downwards.
AAAAAAATGGGTAACCTGAAAGAACTTGCCTCTATGATACCGGGCGTAGGCAAAGCTATCAAGGATATCGATATTGACGACAACGCCTTCAAGAGCATCGAAGCCATTATTCACTCCATGACTCCGGAAGAGCGCAGTAATCCAGCCATTTTGAATGGCTCACGCCGGCAACGTATTGCCAATGGTAGTGGTACAAACATTCAGGAAGTAAATCGCCTGCTGAAACAGTTTGACCAAACCCGCAAGATGATGAAAATGGTTACCGGTAGTAAAATGGGCAACATGATGCCAAAACTCAAGAAGTAAAACAAATCATACACAAACAATCCCGCTGACTTCATTCAGAATGAAATTAGCGGGATTGTTGCTATATTCGGTTATTTAATTTACATTTGTATAGATAACCCCTGAAATATAAGATAATTACTCAAACTCTAATATTGATTATGACATTAATTGATGGAAAAGCAATCTCCGAACAAGTCAAACAGGAAATTGCAGCAGAAGTAGCCGAAATAGTGGCTCGCGGAGGTAAACGTCCTCATCTGGCAGCTATCCTTGTAGGACACGATGGAGGGAGTGAAACCTATGTGAAAGCTAAAGTAAAAGCTTGCGAGGTTTGCGGTTTCAAATCCTCTCTGATTCGCTATGAGGCAGATATTACAGAAGAAGAACTTCTTGCTAAGGTACGTGAACTAAACGAAGATGCAGACGTGGATGGCTTCATTGTCCAGCTGCCCTTACCCAAGCAAATCTCCGAACAGAAAGTGATCGAAACAATCGACTACCGTAAAGACGTGGATGGTTTTCATCCTATCAACGTGGGACGTATGTCTATCGGACTTCCTTGTTATGTATCTGCCACTCCTAATGGTATTCTTGAACTTTTGAAGCGCTATCAGATAGAAACTTCCGGTAAAAAATGTGTAGTACTGGGACGCAGTAACATCGTTGGCAAGCCCATGGCTTCGCTGATGATGCAGAAAGCATATCCCGGAGATGCAACTGTAACCGTTTGCCACAGCCGCAGCAAAGATTTAATCAAGGAGTGTCAGGAAGCAGATATCATTATTGCTGCACTGGGACAACCTAATTTTCTAAAAGCAGAAATGGTGAAAGAAGGCGCCGTTGTGATTGACGTAGGTACCACCCGCGTAGCAGATGCAACCAAGAAGTCAGGCTTTAAATTGACGGGCGACGTTCAATTTAACGAAGTGGCTCCAAAGTGCTCATTCATCACTCCCGTACCAGGCGGTGTGGGTCCCATGACTATTGTTTCTTTAATGAAGAATACATTACTCGCAGGCAAAAAAGCAATTTATCAATAATCGAAGCAATGAAAGCGCTCCTTGCCTTTATCACCTTATTATATAGCGTAACCCTTTCTGCTCAGGAAAGGATTACGCTATTATTTGTAGGTGACCTTATGCAACATCAAGCACAAATAGAGGCTGCGCGTACTCCTGAAGGCAAATACGACTATACATCTTGCTTCTCTCTCGTCAAGGAACAAATTTCCCAGGCCGACCTTGCCATTGGCAACCTTGAAGTTACTTTAGCAGGTAAACCCTACAAAGGCTATCCTACCTTCAGTGCCCCCGACGAATACCTCCAATCCATCAAAGATGCCGGTTTCGACCTCTTAATCACCGCCAACAATCACTGCTTAGATCGTGGGAAGAAAGGTTTAGAACGTACTCTCTTTATGCTTGATTCTCTGCAAATACCTCATGCAGGAACTTATAGAAACAGTTCAGAGCGCAAACAACAATATCCACTTTTCATACACAAAAAAGGATTCCGTCTTGCTTTCCTCAGTTATACATACGGTACCAACGGAATAAAAACGACTGCCCCCAATATCGTCAACTATATTGATAGAAATAAGATATTGCAAGACATTCGTAGCGCCCAAGCTCGGCGCCCCGATGCTATCATAGCTTATATGCACTGGGGAGAAGAGTATCGTTCACTTCCCAACCGTGAGCAACGTGAGCTTACCGACTGGCTTTTACAGCAAGGAGTGACACACATCATCGGTTCGCATCCACACGTTATTCAGCCAATGGAACTGCGCAACAATGGTCATCAACAGCATGTAGTTGTTTATTCTCTAGGCAACTTCATTTCCAATATGCAGGCACCCAACACAGATGGTGGGCTTATTTTCACTTTACAACTAGAGAAATATCCTTTACCCAAGCCGATTCCTCCTAGATATCTAAATCAAAGCCACGCTCCATCATCGGATTCATCTACAATTTCTTTTCCCTACTGTCGTGTTTCAAATTGTGGATATAATTTTGTATGGACCGCCCGCCCTACTCTCACCGGAGAAAAAAACTTCATTCTTTACCCCGTCAATCATTCAATGGATAGCTTGCCTCAAAACGCCCATAACCGTCTGAGAATCTTTACGGAAAACTCTCGAAAGCTCCTTCAACAGTACAATGTAGATATTCACGAAAAGAAGAAATAATACGAAAAGCACAAAATAATTGCTAGATTCTTTGCAATATTAAAGTTTATCCATATCTTTGCACCGCATTTAAGAAATGCACTAACACGGTGACTGTAGTTCAGTTGGTTAGAGCGTCAGATTGTGGTTCTGAATGTCGTGGGTTCGA
>CALYZE010000081.1 GCA_945607605.1 uncultured Bacteroides sp. | reverse complement strand
TCCTGTAACAAACAATGATACCGAAAAAATGACTGTGGGTACTCCTGTCACCATCGATATATTGGAGAACGACAAACTTTCCGATGGAGCTACTCCACAGGCATCGCATGTGACGGTTACGTTAAAGAATCCATTCAATGCTGTGGATGCAGGTACTACTATTACGGTAGAAGGTGAGGGTATGTGGACTTATTCAGAATCAGATGGGAAATTGACTTTTACTCCGGATGCAGGGTTTACAGGAGTTCCTACTCCTATTACGTATACATTTGAGGAGAAAACTTCAGGGAAGACTTCAACTGCAGCAACTGTAACCATTACCGTAGATGAAACACCACCAAGCAAGAACTACTGGCATGGAACCATTGATGAAGATTGGACAAAGACCGGTAACTGGACGGACAATAGAGTTCCGGTAGAAGGAGAAGATGTGGAATTTGCTACTGAAACGAACAACGGAACGTCTGGTGACGGAAATGGTAAAGGAGCAGCAACCAATGACTTGCACCTTGATAGCGATCGCATCATTGGTGACTTGATTAATGACTCCGATAAGGACTTATGGGTCACCACCGGAAATTCACTTGTCATCAACGGTGAAGTGAAGGATAATAATGCTACCGGAGGTACCATTGTTGTCAAAGCAGATCCTGAGAATAAAGAAACAAACGGTACCTTGATTTTTAAAGATCCTGCTAAAAATCAAAATGTAACGGCTACAGTAGAATTCTATAATAAGGCGTATGAATGTGCCGATTGTGGCTTTTATCGGAAATCCTGGCAATATTTCGGTATTCCGGTGAAAAATGCACCCTTCCCAAGGGAAGATGTATCCGGCGATGAAACCGTGAATCAGTGGGTCGAACGTTTTAATGGTAACAAATGGCAACCGGCTCCTTATGATCCGGATACGGAACTACAAGCTTTTAAAGGATACGAAATGACCAACAGTTCCACTAAGCTTCCTACGGAGGTATACAAGTTTACCGGAATCCTGGCTGTGGGCGACGCAACGGTATCGCTAACGAAAACATCGAATGTGAATCATTCCGGAGTAAATCTGGTAGGTAATTCTTATACGGCAGCTATTCCTATCGCTACGGGTTTGTCATTTACAACGGCTATCACCGATCAATCGGTCTATCTGTTCAATACCGGTACACGCGATCAGTGGAAAAAACTGAATGGTGCTACAACTGCTGGTCTTGCTTCCGGGCAATATCTTAATGTTCCTATTTATTCGGCTGGCTCAGGAGACCTTCCTGCTGTCATCCCTTCGATGCACGCTTTCCTTATCCAGGCGGATCAAGCTACGAGCTTGCAAATTAGTTATGATAAGCTGGTGAAAAATGAATTGGTGAAAGATGCGGCCGGTAATGAGATAGCCACACGTTCAACATCTCAAAAACTACCTTATCTTATGGTGGATGTGATAGGCGAAGGTTCTGTCGATCGGGTTCGAGTTTTCCGTGCAAAGAATACAACTGCCGGTTTTGATAGTGGATGGGATGGTCGCAAGTGGATGGAAGAGGGAATTGCTCAACTGTATGTGGCTACTCCGGATCAGGACGCTCTGCAAGTCTCTACGGTTCCTGATTTTAATTCTATCGTATTGGGCTTTATTCCTGCGGTTGACGGAGAATATCAGTTAGATCTGTCTTGGTCGGAAGAACTGAAAGGTGGGGCGTTGTACCTCAATGACTTGCTTACAGGAGTTCAAAAACGTATTGCTAAAGGTGGGACTTATGTGTTTCATGCAAAAAAGGGTGATTCTGTCAATCGCTTTAGCTTATCATACACAGAGAATACCCATTCTTTCTCGGAGGAAGAAAACCTGATTGAAGTGACTTCTACGGCTGATGGACAAATGAAGGTGAAGAATGAAAGTGGAAGCTCTTGCATGCTGTTTATCTCGACTGAAAATGGTACTTTCCTTCAACGGGTGGAAGTGGCATCTCGCGAAAGCAAAACTGTGGAGGATCTACCGGCAGGCGTCTATGTTGTGCGTTTACAGAATGCACAAGTAAATGATGTACGAAAAGTGATTGTAAAGAACAACTAAAAATACTGGTTTCTGTTTTAAATTGGTCTATGGATAAAACGAGTTAAGGGCTATGCAATATCCTTGATGATCTTTTATTGATAGGAGAAAGGAGGTTATCGTTGAGATAATCTCTTTTTTTTGTTTTTACGGTTCGGCTTCTTCTTTCAAAGCCATTATTAAATGCAATCTTGCCCAAGAAGTGATAAAAAGAATTATTTTTGCTGCATAAAACGAATTTAGTGTATGAACCGCATTTTTCTTTTTTTGAAACGTCCGTTTATATGGATGCTCCGTTTCCGCCATCGGTGTGGATATGGAGTGCATTCTCCTTTTGCTTTTAATCTCATTACTCAGGTGATTTATGAGAGTACACCTTATTATAAGTATAAGGATTTAGAAAAAGAAGAGAAAAAACTGGCACTTGAAAAAGACAAGAACTGGAAGTATGAATCCAAAAAGAGAAAGCATCTTTTGTTCCGATTGGTGAACTATACTCAACCGAATACGATTGTCGATATAGGTAGGCTGGCTGCTTCTTCTCTTTACTTGAAAGCCGGAAGAGAAGGAGCCGACTATGTAGCGGCTTCCAGCCTTTCGGAATTGTTTCTTGAAGCGGATGTTCCCGTGGATTTTCTCTACTTACATCATTATCGCCAGCCTAAACTCATGGAAGAAGCTTTTCATCTCTGTCTGGCCCGTATCACTGATCAATCGATTTTTGTCATAGAAGGGATTCGTTATACGCCGGAGATGTTCGCCCTTTGGAAACGCATGAGGCAAGATGAAAAGGCGGGCGTTTCGTTTGACCTTTATGATCTTGGCATTCTCTTCTTTGATAAAACGAAAATAAAACAAGACTATGTGGTCAACTTTTGATTATCTTTAGGCGTTTATACACTATAAATGCACTCTTTATGAAAATATATACCAAAACCGGAGATAAGGGAACTACCTCTCTTGTAGGAGGTACCCGCGTATCTAAAACCCATATTCGCTTGGAAGCGTATGGCACAGTAGATGAATTGAATTCCAACTTAGGATTGTTGATAACCTATCTGTCTGATGAGCGGGAGAGGAATTTCCTGCAACAAGTACAACATAAGCTTTTTGCAGTCGGTTCTCATCTGGCTACTGATCAGGAAAAGACTACACTGCGTGAAGCAAGTATCATCACCCCTGCATTGGTAGAGGCCATAGAACGGGAGATTGATTATATGGATACCCTTCTTTCTCCACTTTCTTCATTTATACTTCCCGGAGGAAGTCGCGGAGCAGCCGTTTGTCATATTTGCCGAACGGTTTGCCGACGTGCCGAACGTCGGATTCTTGCTCTGGCCGAACAAGTGGAAATATCCTCAGAATTATTGGCTTATATCAATCGTTTGTCTGATTATTTATTCGTTCTTTCACGGAAAATCAATAAGGATGAGAAAAAGAACGAAATATTTTGGAATAATAGTTGCCAGTGAAATAATTTGTTATACTTTTGCCGAAAATATAAAAGTAAGACATAAATATTCACAATTTTAATACTTATAAGACATGTATTGGACATTGGAATTAGCATCGAAGTTGGAAGATGCTCCTTGGCCGGCAACTAAGGACGAATTGATTGATTATGCCATGCGCTCGGGTGCTCCGCTCGAAGTGATTGAAAATTTACAGGAAATGGAAGATGAAGGCGAAATTTATGAAAGTATTGAAGATATTTGGCCTGATTACCCCAGTAAAGAGGATTTCTTTTTTAACGAGGAGGAGTATTAGTGCAAACTAAATGAGTAAAAAGCCTTGAAAGATAGGCGAAAAACCAATAGAATGGGCGATTCAAAAATCGCCCATTTTTTATTCTATTCTTTTTTACAGTAGTATTTGGGCAGAGAACGATTCTATGTTATATTTGTAATTATTCTCGAACTCTTTTTAAATTACACGTACTTATGACCGATATAAAGAAAGATACAACACGACGGTTACTTGAACTGAAAGAGCGACATTTGCCTGAAGCTTGCCGTGAAAGTGTGAACTCGCTTCTAAAAGCTATTTACGGCTATGATCAATTCCGTGATCTTGAAATTTATGATGATTTATTCAAGGGGAATGACAAACTCTGCATCTCTCAAGGACAACTGATAGAGAATGTCATTCTGGAAGCAGAGAAAGCGCATAACGGAGAAATGCAGGTAGATAATATTTTATTGACTGCTCCTACCGGATCTGGGAAATCGTTGCTGTTTCAGCTTCCTGCCATCTATCTGGGACAAGAATATAATCTGCTGACGATTGTGGTTTCTCCTTTGAAAGCACTGATTGTCGATCAGGTGGAGAGTTTGCAAGAGTTGGGTTATACGCGTGTAGCATACGCTTCTTCCGATCTCTCTCCGGAACAGAAAACAGAGGTGTATCGCCAGGTGAGGAAAGGAGAGATTGATTTGTTTTATCTGTCGCCCGAGTTGCTTCTTTCTTATGATATCAAACATTTTGTGGGCGATCGTCATATTGGTCTGGTTGTTGTAGACGAAGCACATACCGTTACTACTTGGGGGAAGGAGTTTCGCGTGGATTACTGGTTCCTGGGGCGTTATCTTCGTGCGTTGAAGCAGAACCTCGGTTATTCTTTTCCTTTGTTTGCGTTGACTGCTACGGCTGTTTGGAATCCGAAAGGAGGCAATGATATGGTGTTTGAAACCATTCGCTCCTTACAGATGGATCCTTGTGTGCTTTATGTAGGAACAGTGAAACGTCCCAATATTGGCTTTGATATCCGCCAGATGGAGATCGAGGAGGGAGAGACTTATGATAAAGCCAAACAACGTGTGGTGGCTGCCCGAATTGAGGATTTCCTAGATGGACACAAAACCTTGCTGTATTATCCTTTTGCCGGAGGCATTGACATGCGTCTGAAGACGTGGGTTAAACCGGCTAACTGGCATTTGGTTGCTTCCTACTATGGTAAGAAGGACAAGGTACAGAAGGGCACCATTATGCAGGAGTTCAGAGAGGGTACCAAGCAGCTGATTGTGGCCACAAAAGCTTTTGGTATGGGGGTAGACATCAGTGATATCGATCGGGTATATCACGTGGCTCCGTCGAGTACATTCGTCGATTATATTCAAGAGATTGGACGTGCGGCCCGTGATGCGGAAATTCAAGGTTTATCGGTCACTGATTATCACGAGCGGGATTTTTATTATATGAAGCGTTTGCATCAGTCAGGTAGTATTGCCCAAGAGCAATTGGTACTTATCTTGCGGAAGTTGATAGAAGTTTATCGGATGAAGGGTAACAAAGCGGATATTATGGTCTCTCTGTCTGATTTTGAATTCGTGGTGAAGTTGCCGCGGACAAAAAACAAGTTGGAATACGAAGCAGAATTGGGACAATTGATTAAAACAGCTCTGTTATGGTTGGAAGATGATTTGGCACAACGATATGGGAAACACTTGTTGGAAGTAAGCCCTAAGAATTTATTGACCGAAGGGTTTATACAAGACAAAACCGGTGATGCTTTTGCTCGAGAATATCAAAACTATCTGACTCCTGTGGAAGGCGAAGAAGGAGTCTATAAAGCCCGCCTGGAAGATCTTTGGGAAGAACGTTTCTCGGAATTGGGATACAAAGAGTTTAAGCAGAAGTTGAATAACGGAACGTTGCGGGAAGGCTCGCGTGCCGTGGCCGTAGGGAAACATGAAGTACTGTTGAAAAAAGATGCTACGGCAATACGCGAACGTATGGATGCTTTGTTTCACGATTTGACTGCCATGTTGAAGGCGGCTCTGATCAAACGCAAAGGCAAATTTGAGGAAGAAGAGTTGCGTGCGGTCTTTGCCGAACATGATATGGATGTGCGGTCGGCCAAACGCTTCATCGGTTCTTTACTGGAAAGCCGTACGGAAGAAGGACGTAGCGTGAGTTACATCAGCAGTGCGAAGAAGAAAGATTCGAATGAACTTTCATTTACGGTGACGCGAGGTTTTGATTTACTCTTGTCTCGTTATCAAAAACTCTTTGCACAACGCATCATCGGCAATGCAGGAGATAGACGAACGTTCTTTTGTACACCTTTCTCAGACTTGAACATGCTGTTAAATCTGCTTTCCATGCTCGACTGTCTATCGTTCAGCGTGGAAGGTGGTGGTAGCCCTTGTGTCTTTATTCGCTTTCATGAGCCTGATACTCTGGAGAAACTGGCTTTTTCGGATGATTATCACAATCTGATTTTGGATACGAACGAGCAGATCTTCCAGGAACAGATTGATCTGTTTACTTTCTTCTTCGGTACGGATAAACTGACGGATGAACAGCGCTGGGATTTTGTAGAAGATTACTTCACAGGTATGGGCGTGGAGGAACTGACAAAGAAATTTGGGTAATAAAAAAGAGGAAGCACGGAACGTGAGAATCCCAATGCGGTTTAAACGTGCCGTCTTTCCAGGAACTGCTGTAAGACACGTGCATGGTTGTGTACGGGTTCTTTGGAAGCATACAGTAAGGTCACTGTGTCGTAGGGTTGAATCTTTTGTAGGAACTGTTCTACGGCTTCCGAATGCTCCAACTCTTTCTGATACATGGCAGCAAACCCCTCCCAATGTGCAGGTTGATCTTCGTGAAACCACTTTCTTAACGACGGTGAAGGGGTAATCTCTTTTTCCCAGGCATCGTATTTCAAGAATTCTTTCTTTAAGCCACGAGGCCACAGGCGATCTACCAATACCCGGTATCCGTCTGTGGCATCAGGATCTTCATATACGCGTTTGATTCTGATTTGCTTCATGGCTGTTCTTTCATCTCCGCCTCCAATTGAATGGTACGCGGAAAAACGATATTGTTTTCCAAGTGGATATGCTGGTGGAGGGCTGCCTCAAAGTTTTTCAACTGTTGGAGTACCAAACGGTAGCTATTGCAAGCATCTTCAGGCGGAGTATATCCGTTGGTTAGTTTATCTATGCTCCGATAACGTTCGCCTTCTACGTCATGTTCTTCCATCATCACTGTTATGGCGGCTTTGGCACTTCCACCTTTACATTCGGGAATATCGGTGTTTTCTAATTTAGCTTTTGCCATTGCGTAGATGCAGGGGAAGAGATCCCGTTCTTCTTTGTCGAGATGGCTGTTAAGATCGCGAATGGAATCCTGAAAAATCTCTTGTACTTGATAAAGTGACGGATGTCTGTCGCCATGTACCCGACATACTTTATCCAATAGTCTTTCTATCTCCGGACCTTGCTTACGGATGTTTCGGTGATGGATTTTGAGAATATAATCTGCCAGCAGATCCAAAGGCCAACTCTTGAAATCTATATTCTCGGAAGTACCGGGTGTCAAGTTCTCAATCTCTTTGATTACTACTTCCATATCGGCTCCCGCGCTCTTGCTGGCCTCAGGCAGAAGAACTGAACCATGGCAACAGAAATCAATACCGTATTTACCAAATACTTGAGCATTGTTAAAATTATCGGCAACAATATCGCCAACAGTCATGTTTTTATAATCCTTCATATTTCATCTCCTTTTATCTGTCACTGAGTTGTGACTAGATTTTCTGATTATACAATCGATAAAGGACAAATGTTTGTTGGATTACAATTCTTTGAGTTTTCTTATCTCTTATTCTATCTTTTGGTAGGCCAACCTCTCGTCTCCGTTGGCTAGGTAAATGATGCCGCAATATTGAAACCCTTCTTTTTTAAGTATGTGCTGAAGAATACGATTGTCGCGGTGAGTGTCTGCACGAAGGTTAGGGATTTGTGCATAGCACCACTGCAAGCAGGCATGGGCAATGCCTTTACTGTCTTCGGTACTTGCCAAACGGTGGATAACGCCATAAGGAAGAGTGTCTTCCAGCCATTCGCCTTCATAGATGAGTGTGTAGGTGGGGTCCTTGCCCAAGATGAAAGCAAACGTCCCAATGATTTCTTCGTTGTCATTGAGGCAGACATAACTGTTGCCGCCTTGGATATCCTTTGTCACGATCTCGATAGAGGGATAGTTACCTGTCCATTGCTTCAGGTTACCATCTTTCCGCATGATGCGCTTGGCTTGCTCATAGATATCCATGAGGGTATCTATCTCTTCGAGTTGCGTTTTTCTGATTGCTATCATATACTTTTAAACGATGTTTAAGTCCTTTGCAAAGATAATGAATTTACAAATCTGCAAGCTATATTCTTGTAAGGATTCATAGCTATAAAAAGTTCACGACAGAGGAGCTGTTTTAGCTTGTATAGGATAAGTTAACCTGTTTGTTTATAGTGTTGAACACTGTATTCTATCGTAGAAAAACACTTTGTTTTAAGTATAGAGAACAAACTATCTCTGCCTATTGAAACGATTGGTTTAGTTAGTTGAAACGGACTGTTCTCTTACTTGAAACAAGGTGTTTGGCTAGTTGAAACAGATGATAGAAAACGGATACACAGTATTCGACGATACGAAAGTGTTGGATAGAGTCAAGCGTCGTTTTTACTAATTTTAGAGATAGGTTTTCAACAGTTAGGGCGACTCTTTCCTTGAACAATTCTCTACATCTGTTGTTAATTTAGAAAGATTTTACATATATTTGTCCCGTAATTTTAAACACAATGAATTATGAAAAAGAATTTTAGTACTCTCATGATAGCTGTATGCTGTATGTTTATAGCTATGCCTGTACAGGCTCAACTTATCAAGTGGGGTGTGAAAGGTGGCGTAAATATGACGAAGATAGACTGGGATGGTGGATATGATGGCAACAAAGATAATTCTACCGGTTTTTTCATCGGTCCGATGGCTGA
>CALYZE010000080.1 GCA_945607605.1 uncultured Bacteroides sp. | reverse complement strand
AAAGACAGCCTAAGTTTGTATTTCTCTGTACAGTCGGCTCCTAACGGAGCGGAAGCCTGGCAATTGATTCCTGGATTGATGCCCGATCTGATCGTCAGTGACTTGATGATGCCCGAAATGGATGGTAATGAGCTGTGTCGTTGGGTAAAAACAGACAAGCGTACCCGAAGCATTCCTTTCATATTGCTTACGGCCAAGCAATCGGTAGAAAACAAAGTGGAGGGACTGACTATCGGTGCGGACGACTACGTAACGAAACCGTTCAATATGGAGGTGCTGATATTACGTATGCGTAAGTTGATTGATCTAAGTAGCAGAAGTAAACTACGCACCCGGATTGATCCGGAACCGAGCGAGATCGTGATTACTTCACTCGATGAAAAGCTGATTGAGAATGCCATTAAATATGTGGAAGTGAATATGTCACGTAGCGACTTGTCTGTAGAGGAGTTGAGCCATCAATTAGGCATGAGTCGGGTACATCTCTATAAGAAACTATTGCAGATTACAGGCAAGACTCCGATTGAATTTATCCGTATCATCCGTCTGAAAAGAGCTGCTCAGCTTTTGCGTGAAAGTCAGCAGAATGTATCGGAGATTGCTTACCAGTTAGGATTTAATAATCCCAAATATTTCAGCAAGTATTTTAAGGATGAATTCGGGGTTTTACCCTCTGTGTATCAGGAAAGAGAAGGCAAATAACAAAAGATACCTATGCCCGAAACATATTCCTGTTTCTAAAATCAAATGAACCCTTTCGATTCAACATCGAAAGGGTTTTTTTTAGATGAAACCCTCTATTTTTACACTCTGACAACAAACTTTAAAAATAGTAATATGAGATTCAAAAACACTTCAGTTTATTTGCTTGCCGGTTTTTTAGTTACGGCATGTGCCGGAAGCGGATATCAAAAAACCGGAAACGGTGTGATTGTGGAAGTTAAGCAACAGCAACCAACCGATGTGCGAAAGGTGCGAATAGAAGTCATGGGCGAAAAACTGATTCATGTATCGGCTACCCCGGAAAGAGATTTTTCAAAAGAACAGAGTCTGATCATTGTTCCAAGGCAGAACAAGACTGATTTCAAGATAGAAGAACAGGGGGACGAGATTGCTGTCAAGACTTCACAGGTTTGTGCCACGGTGTCGAAAACAACCGGTGAGGTTCGTTTCACCGACGCAGCCGGCAAACAGATTCTGGCGGAAGATAGGAGAAGTTTTACCCCGATTGAGGTGGAAGGAACGAAAGGGTATTCCGTACATCAAGTGTTTCAGTCGGCCGACGACGAAGCCTTCTACGGGCTGGGACAACATCAAGCGGATGAATTTAATTATAAAGGAAAAAATGAAGAACTCTTCCAGTATAATACCAAAGTATCTGTTCCTTTCATTGTATCCAATAAGAATTACGGAGTACTTTGGGATAGTTATTCACTGTCCCGTTTCGGTGATTCACGCGACTATTCACAGCTGAACGACGTATTTAAACTTTACGATAAAGAGGGCAAAGAAGGGGCTTTGACCGGAACGTATGTACCGGCTTCCAACGCAAAGGCAGAAACGATTGTGCGTCGGGAAGACTCGTTGTATTTCGAGCATTTAGATCGTGAGGCGCATTTGAGCAAAGTGGTGAATTTGCCTGAAGGTTTTCCTTTTATGGATGCTCAAGTCACTTACGAAGGCGAAATTGAAGCTTCTGAAACGGGCTTATTCCGTTTCCTACTCTATTATGCAGGCTACACAACGGTCTATATCAATCATGAATTGGTAGTGCCTGAACGTTGGCGTACAGCTTGGAATCCCAATAGCTATAAGTTTGCTGTAAATCTGGAAGCCGGCAAGCGTGTGCCGCTGAAAATAGAGTGGACACCGGACGGGGCTGTTTCTTATTGCGGATTGCGTGTCCTAAATCCTGTACCTGCTGAGGAGCAAAATAAGCTGGCTTGGTGGAGTGAAATGAATAATGAGATTGATTATTATTTTGTATATGGTGATGACATGGATGAAGTCATCAGCGGGTATCGTTCGTTGACCGGAAAGTCACAAATCATGCCGAAGTGGGCCATGGGTTATTGGCAGAGCCGTGAACGCTACAAGACGCAAGAGGAAATTGTTGGAGTTTTGAAGGAATTCCGTAAGCGTCAGATTCCTATAGACAATATTGTACAAGATTGGAGTTACTGGCCCGAAAATGCATGGGGCAGTCATGAGTTCGATCCAACACGTTTCCCCGATCCGAAAGGAATGGTGGACTCTATCCATGCCTTGAACGGACGGATTATGATTTCGGTTTGGCCTAAATTCTATACCACTACCGAGCACTATAAAGAATTTGACAAGAAGGGCTGGATGTATCAACAAGCTGTCAAAGACAGCATCCGCGACTGGATTGGTCCCGGTTATATTGGTTCTTTCTACGATGCTTATGCCAAGGACGCACGTAAACTCTTCTGGGAACAAATGAATGAGAAGCTCTTCTCTCTGGGCATTGATGCCTGGTGGATGGATGCCAGCGAACCCAACGTACGCGACTGTACAGACATACAATACCGCAAAGACCTTAGCGGACCTACTGCTCTCGGTCCTTCTGCCAAGTTCTTCAACGCTTATGCTTTGATGAATGCGGAGGCTATCTATGACGGACAGCGCAGTGTAGAACCTGATCAACGTGTGTTTTTGTTAACACGTTCCGGATTTTCCGGCTGTCAGCGTTATTCCACTGCTACCTGGAGTGGTGATATTGCTACTCGCTGGGAAGATATGAAGGCTCAGATTTCAGCGGGACTGAATTTCGCGGTCAGCGGTATTCCTTATTGGACCATGGATATTGGTGGTTTCTGCGTAGAAAATCGGTATGTGGCAGGGCAGACAGAATTCGACAAGACCGGTCGTGAAAATGCGGATTATAAGGAATGGAGAGAGCTGAATACGCGTTGGTATCAGTTCGGAGCTTTCTGTCCGCTGTTTCGCGCTCATGGTCAGTATCCGTTCCGGGAAGTGTGGAACATTGCTCCTGAGGGACATCCCGCTTATAACTCTATTCTTTATTATACGAAACTTCGCTATCAGATGATGCCGTATATTTATTCTCTGGCAGGCATGACTTACTTTGAGGATTATACCCTCATGCGCCCGTTGGTTATGGACTTTACGGCCGATGCAAAGGTGAATAATATCAGCGACCAATACATGTTTGGCCCTGCTGTAATGGCGGCTCCGGTTTATGAATATGGTGCACGCAGTCGTGAAATGTATTTCCCTGCTACTTGCGGTTGGTACGATTTCTATTCGGGCAAGTATGTGGCCGGTGGACAGACGCTGACGGTGGATGCTCCTTACGAACAGATGCCGCTCTTTGTGCGGGAAGGTGCCATTATTCCTTACGGTCCGGAGATGCAGTATAGCCATGAGAAACCGGCTTCCGAGATTACGTTGTATGTGTATGCCGGACAAGACGGGGCTTTCACGCTGTATGAAGATGAAGGAGTAAACTATAATTATGAAAAGGGGCACTATGCCACTATTCCGTTTAGTTACAACGAAGCTGAAGGAACACTGACCCTTGGTGAACGTACGGGTGAGTTTGCCGGTATGCTGAAAGAACGTACCTTCAATGTAGTGAAAGTCAGCAAAGAAAAGCCGCTACCGTTCGACTTGAAAGCAAAAGGCACGGTGGTGAAATATGAGGGTAAGGCGCAAACGGTAAAATTATAGAAACGCGTTGAGCAAAGGAGTTTTCTCTAAATGCTGAAAATGGAATGTTGAAAATGGGAAATAAATTACTTCTATGTATATCAGGACTGTTGCTTTGGGGGGTAGGTGCTTGCACTTCTCCCCAAGAAACGGTGGATACTCGTCGCACGGATTTCAATGCTGACTGGGTGTTTCGTCTGTGTGATGATACGGCTGCTATTCATCCCGATTATGAGGATGCAGATTGGCGTAAACTCAATCTGCCTCACGATTGGGCCATTGAGGGAGACTTCAGTCAGGACAATCCTTCCGGTACGGGCGGCGGTGCGTTGCCTGGAGGCATTGGCTGGTATCGCAAGACTTTTAAGATTGACAAGGCGGATGAGGGCAAGCGGATACGCATTGATTTTGACGGTGTCTACATGAATTCCACAGTCTATATCAACGGGCATAAGTTAGGCAGTCGTCCTTATGGGTATATTTCATTCAGTTACGACCTGACTCCGTTTGTGAAATGGGGTATGGAAAATGTGATTGCTGTGCGAGTAGATAATGCGGAACAGCCTAATTCACGCTGGTACTCCGGCTGTGGTATTTATCGGAACGTATGGTTGACCAAACTGAATCCGATACATATAGCCCAGTGGGGTACTTATGTAACGGCAGAGGACGTTTCAAAAAACAGTGCTCGCCTGATGATCCGAACCACGCTGCAACAGGAGATTCCTGTCCCAATGCAAGATTCTGTGAAGCAGGCAAACGGTACCTATGCGGTGTTCGATTGGGAAATGATTCCTCTTGCAGAGGTTGTTCTACACTCCCGCCTGATAGATACTGACGGAAATCTTGTGGGAGAAGTAGCATCGGAACTTCAGATAAAAAACGACAGCACGAATGAAGTAGAGCAGGAACTGGTTTTGAAGAATCCGAATCTTTGGAGTGTGGATACACCTTATTTATATAAGGTGGAAAGTTTGCTTAAGGATAAAAATACCGGAAAGATACTCGACGTCTATCATACGCCTTACGGCATTCGTACGTTTCGTTTCGATGCACAGAAAGGGTTTGTTTTGAACGGGAAGCAGATGAAAATTAACGGTGTGTGCATGCATCATGATCTGGGTTGTTTGGGGGCAGCCGTAAATACACGTGCCATCCAGCGTCAGTTGGAGATACTGAAAGAGATGGGCTGTAACGGTATTCGCTGCGCACACAATCCTCCTGCACCGGAGTTGCTTGATCTTTGCGATCAAATGGGATTCATTGTGATGAACGAAACGTTTGATATGTGGCGTAAGAAGAAAACACGTCATGATTATTCCCGCTATTTCAATGAATGGCATGAACGTGACTTAACCGATCTCATCTTGCGCGATCGCAACCATCCTTCCATCTTTATGTGGAGCATTGGCAATGAAGTGTTGGAGCAATGGACAGATGCCAAGGCAGATACACTCACTTTGGAAGAGGCCAATCTGATCTTGAATTTTGGACAGAGTGCAGAAATGCTGGCGAAGGAAGGTGAACTGTCTGTCAACTCTTTGTTGACTCAAAAGTTAGCCAATAGGGTGAAAGCGCTTGATTCGACACGACTCGTCACAGCGGGTTGCAATGAACCGAATCCCAACAATCATTTGTTTCGCTCGGGAGCACTCGATCTCATTGGTTTTAATTATCACGACGATTGGTTTGCCGGTGTACCCGATAATTTCCCCGGGAAACCGTTTATCGTAGCCGAAAGTGTGTCTGCCCTGATGACGCGCGGCTACTATCGGATGCCAAGTGATTCTATGTTTATCTGGCCTGAACGCTGGGACAAACCGTTTGAGGATGCTTCGTTCTCTTGTTCTTCGTATGACAACTGTCACGTTCCTTGGGGGAATCGTCATGAAGGTACGTTGCGACATGTAAAAAGAAATGATTTTATTAGCGGACAATTTATTTGGACGGGTTTCGATTATATCGGTGAACCTACTCCTTACGGTTGGCCTGCCCGCAGTTCGTATTTTGGAATTGTTGACTTGGCGGGATTCCCGAAAGACGTCTATTATATGTATCAGTCGGAATGGCGTCCTGAAAAGACGGTCTTGCATCTCTTTCCGCACTGGAACTGGACTCCGGGACAGGAGATTGATCTTTGGGCATACTACAATAAGGCCGATGAAGTGGAATTGTTTGTCAATGGCCAATCACAGGGTATACGCACGAAGGAAGGAGATGATTTCCATGTCATGTGGCGTGTGAAGTATGAACCGGGTACGGTCAAAGCTCTCTCGCGCAAGAAGGGGGTAGTGGTAGCCGAACAAGAAATTCACACAGCAGGTGAACCTGCGCAACTACGTCTGACTCCCGATCGTACGAAGATTCAGGCAGATGGCAAAGACTTGAGTTTTGTGACGGTCGAGGTTCTTGATAAAGAGGGTCGACTCTGTCCGAATGCAGACAATGAGGTTACCTTTGCTGTAGAAGGAGTAGGCTTCATTGCCGGAGTGGATAATGGCAATCCCATTTCCATGGAAAGATTCAAGGACAATCATCGCAAGGCTTTCTATGGAAAATGTCTGGTTGTGATACAAAATAACGGTCAATTCGGGAATATTAAGTTGACGGCCACAGCCAGAGGGCTGGCAAAAGCCACGGTAAAAATAAAAACATGAGAACGCTGGTCACTTTCTATCTGCTCTTAGTATCGCTGCTGCTTCGTGGGGCTGATGCGCCCATCGATTGTTGGAACCATCGGCTTTATTACACGGCACCTGCTTCTGTTTGGGAAGAGACGCTTCCTTTGGGCAACGGACGTTTGGGCATGATGCCCGATGGCGGTGTTCTTCAGGAACATATTGTCTTGAATGAAATTTCTTTGTGGAGTGGAATGGAAGCGGACTATAGTAATCCGGATGCTTCCGGAAGCCTGCCTGCCATTCGCCAACTCTTGTTTGAAGGGAAGAATCGCGAAGCGCAGGATTTGATGTACCACAGGTTTGTTCCGGACAAGCAGGAAACTGATGCTCGCTATGGTACGTATCAGGTATTAGGTGATTTGAACATTCATTTTGAATATCCCGGCATCCGACCTTTCGTGCAGGAGGCTCAGTTGAAGAACTATGCTCGTGGACTCAACTTGCGAGATGCAGTGGCTTATACGACTTTTACGTGGGAAGGGGTTGAGTATCGTCGGGAATATTTTGTTTCTCGCGACCAAGATGTGATGCTGGTGCATCTGACTGCCGGAGAGGAAGGGGCCTTGAACTTCTCTGCCCGTCTGAGCCGTGTAGAACGTGCTTCGGTGACGGTCAAGGGAAAGACTCTTTGGATGGAAGGGGCTTTGGACAGTGGGAAACCCGGACAAGAGGGGATGAAATATCGTGTTGCGATGCAACTGATAGCGAATGGTGGAACAGTTGTGGGCAATGCTGAAACGGGCATCAGTCTGAAGAACGGACAGGAGGCTTGGTTGGTATTATCAGCCACTACTTCTTATGCGGCATTGGGCACCGATTTCCCGGGGAACCGGTATGTGGAGGTTTGCGACAGTCTGCTCGATTCCTTCAATGTTCAGTTGAACAGTCCATCATCTGTTGTCAAGAATCAAGGGGCAACTGACCCATTATCCCGACACATCGCAGCGCATCGTTCACTTTACGATCGTGTTTCGTTGACTCTGCCTGCCACCTCGGATGATGTTCTGCCTACGAATGAACGGATTCTTCGCTTTGCTCAAAAGGAATCTCCCGCATTGGCTGCTTTATACTATAATTACGGACGCTATTTGCTCATCAGTAGTACTCGCCCGGGTAGTTTACCACCCAATTTACAAGGGCTTTGGGCAAACAGTGTGTTGACTCCCTGGAACGGTGACTATCACACGAATATCAATATTCAAATGAACTACTGGCCTTTGGAGCAAGCCGGACTTTCTGAACTTTACCAACCGCTGACAACGCTGATAGAACGCTTGATTCCTTCTGGAGAAGCTACCGCCCGCACCTTCTACGGTGATAAAGTGGAGGGTTGGGTGCTCCACATGATGACGAACGTATGGAATTACACGGCTCCGGGTGAACATCCCTCTTGGGGAGCTACCAATACGGGTGGGGCTTGGTTGTGTGCTCATCTGTGGGAGCATTATCTTTATACACAAGATCAAGCCTATTTGCGGCGTATCTATCCCATCTTGAAGGGTGCTGCTCAATTCTTTTGTTCTACTATGGTGCAAGAACCTTCGCAGGGTTGGTTGGTAACGGCTCCCGCGTCTTCGCCGGAGAACAGCTTTTATGTGCCGGGCGATCGTGTTACTCCCATCAGCATTTGTATGGGACCTACGATGGATGTCCAGTTGCTTACCGAATTATATACGCATGTCATTACTGCTGCTCGCTTATTGAAGGTTGACGCAGAGGAAGTGGCTACACTGGAAGCAGACCTGAAGAAGTTTCCACCCATGCAAATCAGTCCAAACGGATATTTGCAAGAATGGTTGGAGGATTATGAAGAAGTGGATATTCATCATCGTCATGTCTCTCATTTGTATGGTTTGTATCCGGGAAATCAGTTTTCGCCGGAAAGTACTCCTGATTTGGCAGAGGCCTGTCGGGTGACTTTAAATCGTCGTGGAGATGGGGGCACGGGTTGGAGTCGTGCTTGGAAGATTAACTTTTGGGCTCGTTTAGGAGAGGGCAATCGTGCTTGGAAACTTTTTAAAAACTTGCTATATCCTGCCATTGACCCTCAAACAGGAGAGCATGGCAGTGGAACCTTTCCTAATTTGTTCTGCGCGCATCCACCTTTCCAGATTGATGGAAATTATGGAGGTGCAGCGGGGATAGGCGAGATGCTTTTACAAAGTCATGAAGGATTCATTCATCTGCTTCCTGCACTACCCGATAGTTGGAAGAAGGGAAGTTTTCGTGGAATGCGTGTGCGTGGAGGGGCTATTGTTGATTTGGAGTGGCAGGATGGCAAGGCGATAAAGGCTGTTGTTACTTCAAGGACACCCGGTCGGTTTGTTGTGAAAATGCCGGCAAACGCTGGTTGTGCAACTATAGAAACACGTGCGGAGAAGCGAGAATGCAGGGATTCAAGAATTAATTTAGATTTAGATGCTGGGGAAAGTGCAGTGATTCTTTTTTAAGATGACTGATAGAAGATGCTTACATATTGTAAAGAAAATAGGGGGGGGTAGAATAATAAATTAG
>CALYZE010000079.1 GCA_945607605.1 uncultured Bacteroides sp. | reverse complement strand
CCACGCCGTTGGTTTTAAAATCATTGTTGCGTAAATAACACCAAAGAATGGTGGCCATACCCAACTCATGTGCACATTCAAAAGCTCGTGCCACATCCACAATCTGGCGGCGACTCTGTTCGGAACCGAAATAAATGGTGGCGCCCACCGCTACAGCTCCCATATTCCAAGCCTCCTTTACCGTACCAAACATAATTTGATCATAGGAATTGGGATACGTCATCAATTCATTATGGTTCAACTTCACCACAAACGGAATTTGATGCGCATACTTACGAGCCACTGCTCCCAACACACCGAAAGTAGAAGCCACAGCGTTGCAACCTCCTTCAATAGCCAACTTTACAATATTCTCCGGATCAAAATAGATCGGATTGGGGGCAAACGAGGCACCCGCAGAATGTTCGATGCCCTGATCTACCGGCAAGATCGATACATAACCTGTGTTTGCCAACCTTCCGTGTCCATACAAAGCTTGCAAGCTATTCAACGTACGTATATTTCTATCTGAATCTACCCACACTCGTTCAATCATATCCGGTCCCGGAGCGTGAATACTTTTCTTATCAATGGTCTTACACGTATGGTTCAGGTAGTACTCCGCCTCCTGTCCCAGCCAATCAAATACTTTACTCATAAGCTACTTATTTTTAAATTCATACCTTGAATGGATAACAATAGAAAAGAAAAAAAAGTTCTTCGAATATTCAGTAGAGAATCGCATGGGGCAAAGCGTGGAAACAAAAAAGCGGTCAACCTTTTGTGGGGTTAACCGCTCTTTGTATTTTATTTTCAGTAGTGGGTACGGGAATCGAACCCGTATGTCATGCGTGAGAGGCATGTATCCTAACCGTTAGATGAACCCACCATCGCATTTTATTCGTATTCTTGTGTACACCCTCAGGGATTCGAACCCTGGACCCACTGATTAAGAGTCAGTTGCTCTACCAACTGAGCTAAGAGTGCGAAAGCGGAAGCTGGGGGATTCGAACCCCCGGTACAGTCACCCGTACGTCAGTTTAGCAAACTGGTGGTTTCAGCCACTCACCCAAACTTCCTTTTTTGTTACCAACATTTCTTCTGAAATGCGGTGCAAATGTATGGCAAACTTTTGGACTGTGCAAATCTTTCCATGATATTTTTTTCATAGTTTTGTATAAAACGCAGATAACACGTTAACACTCAAAACATAAAAGAAGAAAAAAATATCAAGAGGTTTGCGCAAGCCTCTTGGCGGCAGCTCTATCCGGTTTCCCGGTTTCAGTCAGCGGCATCCGCCTAACTCCGACGGTACTTTTGGGACGCCAATACGCCGGTAATGCCTGTTCATAGATAGCATCCAGTTGTGCAGGCAGTTCTCCCTCTATCAACAATACGATCTTTTCGCCAAACTTCACATCAGGCACAGAAGTGATGACAAACGGTTGCGTTAAATAATTCTTCAGTGCCTGTTCCACTTCTTCTATCTGAATCTTCACCCCACCGCAATTCACAGTGTTGTCCTTTCTTCCCAAGATCCGAAACTGATTGCAGCTATTGATTTCAGCCAAATCGTTCGTTTGAAGTTCCCCTTCACACACGCGCGGAGCCTGAATAATCAGCGTACCTTCCTCGCTCAACCGAACCTCTACCCCTTCCAACGGCGTGTACCATTCCGAAGCCTCAGGCCCGTTCAATCGTCGCAGCGCAATGTGCGATAACGTCTCCGTCATGCCATACGTTGACCAAACTTCGTTCGGTAACTCCTGCAACTCCGCTGCCAGTCGGGCATCAATCGCACCGCCTCCGATGATCAGCGATTGAATCTGCTGCAAGAGGCTCTTCTCTTCAGCCACTTGCAAAGAGTTATAAACCTGCATCGGTATCATGGCTGCAAACACCGGCGCCTCAGTCAATCCCTTCAACGGATGCCCCGAAGGTTCAACCGTCCACAAATCAAGATCCGCCACCAGCGCACGCACCACCACCATTTTCCCGGCAATATACTTCAAAGGCATGCAAAGCAAAGCACTGTCTCCGGCACGCAATCCTAAAAAAGAGCAAGTCAGACCGGCACTCGCCTTCATCCGCTCCTTCTCCACCCGCATCTCTTTCGGCGTGCCTGTTGAACCGGAAGTATGCACCAACAAGGTCGCCTCTTCATTGAACCACTCCTCGAGAAAAGCCTCAAGTTCCTGCTTGAAATCCTCTTTCATGATCGCAACCGGTTTAAGAGGTCAGGCACTTTTCCTTCCGGGCGAAACCAAAGACAATCCCCCTCTATTTCCAGTGGGAAATCAATGTTGTCTGTAAACAAGGCTCCCGTTCCCAATCCCTGAGGACCCGTTGGATGCAGCGTAGCACTCCACTGCGCAATGGCATTCAAACCGATGTTAGATTCCAAAGCAGACGTAATCCAATAGTCGATGCCCCGTTCCGTGGCCAATTCTATCCACTCCTCCGAACCGCTGATTCCCCCATGCAGAGAAGGTTTCAGAATAATGTATTGAGGACGTATCCGATCCAGCAGTTCTATCTTCTGATTCCGTCTGTTCACACCTATCAATTCCTCATCCAGCGCAATCGGCAAAGGAGAAGCCGCACAAAGATGGGCCATCTCCTCCCATTGTCCCGCACGAAGAGGCTGTTCAATGGAGTGAAGCTCCCATTCAGCCAGACGCTGCAACTTATTCAAAGCTTCTGTCGGCGTAAAAGCACCGTTGGCATCCACACGCAACACAATCTCTTCAGACGTGAAGTGACGGCGGATGTGTTTCAACAATTCCAACTCCTGTTCAAAATCAATGGCTCCTATTTTAAGCTTGATGCAACGAAAACCCTGCTGCATCTTCTCTTCAATCCGACGATGCATCTCCTCAAAGTCTCCCATCCAAATCAAGCCATTGATGGGAATGCCTTCTTTTCCTTCGCTGAAAGGAGTAGACCACAACCGCAGCCCTCCCGCACGAAGATGCTGCAACGCCGTTTCCAATCCAAACAGCATGGAAGGATAATCCAGCAAAGCCTCCCGGTCTATTTCACCGGTCTTCTCCACCTGTTTACAAGCATGCGCCAGCACTTGATCATAATCGGGCACATCATCCCAACTCAAAGCTGGCAGAGGTGCACACTCGCCCACTCCATAGCGGCCGCTTTCTACATCGGTCCAAAGAATATACCACACCTTCCGAGTGGTATAAACACCTCTCGAAGTGCCAGCAGGCTGCTTAAAATGCAGCAGTTTCGTTCTAATTTCTATCTGATACAAAAGTAGTAAGCCTTTAGCATAAAGAGGAATTGCTTCCTTTCTCTATTATTTCTTTCACGAATCACACTTTACGAATACGGTTCACGCTTTACGGAAAGTCCCATTTACAGACATTCCCGTTTACAAACCTCTCCTTTTACGGAAACTTCGGATAATCCTTAAACCTCGGTTTTCTTTTCTCCAAAAACGCCTTTCCGCCCTCCTGTGCTTCTTCTGTCATATAATAAAGCATGGTGGCATCACCGGCAAGCTCCTGAATTCCGGCCTGTCCGTCCAATTCGGCATTCAGTCCCGCCTTAATCATGCGGAGGGCAAGCGGACTGTGTTCCATCATCTTTTCCGCCCATTCCACGGTTTCATCCTCCAAACGATCGAAAGGAACCACCGTATTCACCAACCCCATCTCCAAAGCCTCCTGCGCTGAATACTGGCGACAAAGGAACCAAATTTCACGAGCCTTCTTCTGTCCCACGATGCGTGCCAGGTAAGAAGAGCCAAATCCGGCATCAAAGCTTCCCACCTTCGGACCGGTCTGTCCGAAAATGGCATTTTCCGAAGCAATAGACAAGTCACAAACCACATGCAGCACGTGTCCGCCACCTATGGCAAATCCATTCACCATGGCAATCACCGGTTTCGGCAGCGAGCGAATCTGCTTCTGCACATCCAGCACATTCAACCGAGCTACTCCATCCGTTCCTACATAACCGCCATGACCTTTCACGTTCATATCGCCACCGCTGCAAAACGCTTTATCACCGGCACCCGTCAAGATCACTACATTCACATCCTGACATTCGCGACAAAAATACAAGGCATCGCTGATTTCCGAAGTGGTAGTCGGCGTAAAAGCATTGCGATAGCGCGGACGATTGATCGTGATTTTGGCTATTCCGTTATAAAAGTCAAAAAGTATATCCTCATACTCCTTTATCGTTTTCCATTCTCTTGTTTCCATCTCTTATTCTGTTTTAGTTCTTATGATCATTCATGGTTACTTATCCTGACCGCTCTGTTCAACCTCGCTCTTTCCGAATCCCGTGATAATACTCCCTCAGCAGCGTCGTATCCGTCTCTTTGTCTGTAAAGACCTCCAACAACATCGGGTGCAACACACCATCGATTGAAGTAAACGATTTCATGGCCTCTTCCAATCCTACTTCCTCCGTCACTTTCAGGTAGATAAAACCACGTTCCTCTGCCCATCCTTTGGCGGTGGTATGATGCTCTGCCGTGATAAATTTGCGCGAAGGATTTGAGTCGTCCATGCCCGGCAAGGTATGAAAAATCTCACCTCCCTCATTATTCAATAGCAGAATACGGATATTCGCATTGTAGTTTCGGTTCCAGAGCGCATTCATATCGTAGAAGAAACTCAAATCACCGATGACAATGAAATTCAGTTTGGGCGAGGCGGCCGCATACCCGATGGCGGTAGAAAGCGAACCTTCTATCCCGTTCACCCCACGGTTGCAGCAAACCTCCACATGCGGTGCCACCGTAAACATCTGCGCATACCTTACCGTCGAACTATTAGCCAGATGCAAAGCAGCCGGTTCAGGCAGCGACCGTATTAATTTTCCAATGGCCGACATCTCCGAATAGGCAAACTCCGGTTCCGGAATCGTTTTGCAGTAATTCTCCCACATCAGCGGATAACTGATGGGTCTATTATCCAATAAGAAAGCAATCTTTTCTAAAAACTCAAAAGGATCGATCTCAATCACCGTCGTCAGGCAACCATACAAATCGACTATTTTTCCATCCGCAGCAATGTGCCAATGCTCACGGGGCGGATGCTTCCGCAAGTATTTCTTCAATTGCTTCGACACGATATGCCCGCCATACGTAATCAGCAACTCAGGTGCCATTTCTTCCTGCTTTTCGGCAGTCATTGCATACACCGCTCCATCAAAGTTCTTGATAGGAAGGCCCGGCACAGTCTGATTGCCCAAATGCTCCGTCAACCAAGCAAAATGCTTGTAAAGCGGCTTCACATATTTCTTTTCAAACAGATAAATCAGATTCATCTGCCCCACCACAATCATACGTTTGTTATACTTATTCAAACGATCTATCAATTCATTGTAATCCCGATCATACACACTCAACCCCTGATAACGGGTAATGACGCGCACCTCCGGCAACGCCTTGGTGGTAAAACGATAAATCGGTTCGGAAACAGGCACATTGATGTGCACCGGCCCCTTGCCATGGTGAGTGGTTTCCAACAACGCTTCGTTAATCAACCGGTTGCAGTACCACTCATCCTCCTCCGTCTGCACTTCGGGCAAGTGAACCGAACATTTCACCAAATCGCCAAACACTCCCGGTTGCGGCAACGTTTGTCCATCCATTTGCCCAATCCAGGCAGCCGGACGGTCGGCCGAAATCACAATCAGCGGAATTTGTTGATAATACGCTTCCGCCACCGCAGGATGCAAGTTCAGCAGCGCCGAACCCGAAGTACAGCAAACCGCAGCCGGTCCGCCGCCCTGCAAAGACAGTCCGATGGCAAAGAATCCCGCACTCCGTTCGTCCGTCACCGGATAACAAGCAAAATCCTCTACATTCACCAGTGTATGCACAAGAGCCGCATTGCGACTACCCGGACAAAGCACTATTTTTTTCACTCCATGGGCCTTAAGCAGTGCCACTAACTGAAGAATATTTTTCTTATTTGAATACACTCTATATTAATGTTTTTAGTGTTAAATAGTCAGTATCTCTACCATGGTCTTCATCTTCTCTCCGGTCTCCTCCCATTCCGATTCCACCTCCGACTGAGGCAGAATGCCTCCTCCCGCATAAAGCGTTGCCTTGCCGGGTGCGATTTCCATACAACGCAGATTCACATAAATATCTGTAGATCCTTGCGGGTCCAGCCAACCGATAAAGCCGGAATAATAACGTCGATCATACCCCTCATGGTTCAGAATAAATTGAAAAGCCTCCTCTTTGGGCAGTCCACACACAGCCGGCGTGGGGTGCAATTCCTGCAACAAACTTCCCAACCCATCGGTATGCTTCAGTTGAAAAGCGAAGTCGGTCTTCAGATGTACCAGCTGACCGGCACGAGCCGTATAAGGCCCTTTCTCCGTCATCTCCTCTCCAAATTTCCGAACAATCCGGCGAATATAATCGGCCACGCAACGCTGCTCCTCCTGATTCTTACTGTTCCATTCCGTCGGCATCACCTCTGCTTTCATCGGCATAGTACCCGCCAGTGCCACCGTATGCCACTCACTCTTCTGTCCGCTCAGCAAGATTTCCGGTGTGCTTCCCATCCAAGTGCCCGACACAGGCGTATGACATAAATAAATCATCATGCGTGGATAGCGGTTGCAAGCCTGCACAAAAGCACCCAATGGCGAAAACTCCTCCTTGAGGGTTTGCGTAGCCGAGCGCGACAAGACCAGTTTCTGAAAACACTTCTCCTTCAAGGGAGCCATAAAAAGTTCAAAAGCCGTCCGATATTGCTGCTCTCCCGTTTCATCGGGGCATAAAGAAACGGCCTTTTCTTCAATAGCATGACAAGCTTTCAGGGCATCCACATGAGCGGGTAAAGATAATATTCTACCTATTTCTTCCCAACCCTCTGCCACTACATCCGGACGAATCACCACCAAAGGATGTTCCTCCGACTGCCTGAAAGGAGCCATCACAAATCCTTTTTTTCCATTCAGTCCCTCCACATCCACCGATTGTTCCACCTCGTCCGATGTCTGCCAAACAAAATGACACTTGTCAGTCCACGGCAGACGGTATAAAGCAAAACTCTGATTGCTATGTATCAGACCATCTATTACATCTTGTATATAGGTATCCGGTAGATTCATCTCATTGATTCAAATGCATATTTCTCGCAAAAATAACAGTCTATTGTAAATAGAACAAATAAAGCATCCATTATATTCCGTTTTTATCTATTTGAATGAAAAAATGTTCAGTTATTTATTTTCTTCTCCTTTTTTCCTACCTTTGCTCCCTAAACAAACACATATGACATTATGGATGCGTTATTGAAAGAAACTGTGAATGCAGCTATCAATTCACGCTACCCGGGCATGGACCTCGAAAGTAGAAGATTGATAGGAGAAATACTCGTTCGCAAAGAAGTGGAAAAAGGAGAAATACTTCTGAATGAAGGACAAATCAGCCATCACATCGTGCTGGTTGGCAAAGGAATGCTGCGCCAATTCTATTACAAGAACGGTAAAGATGTGACAGAGCATTTTTCCTACGAAGGCTGCATCGCCATCTGCATTGAAAGCACCCTGAAACAAGAACCCACCCATCTCATGATTGAAGCACTGGAAAACAGTGTGATTTACCTATTACCTTACAACAAACTTCTCGCACTGACTGAAATCTCGTGGGAAATCAATATGTTCTACCGCAAAATGCTGGAACATTCACTCATCGTCTCCCAAATCAAAGCAGACTCCTGGAGATTTGAAACCGCCCGCGAACGCTACAACCTGTTGATGGAAAATCAGCCGGAAGTAATCAAACGAGCCCCTTTGTCACACATAGCGTCCTATCTGCTGATGACGCCGGAAACTCTGAGTCGAGTACGCGCGGGACTCTTGTAAACTAAACCTTGCAAAAACACTGTTCATGACGATTATATATACTTATGCACATTCACTTATAACAAAAGCCAGACAAGCCGGACGATACAGCACAGCCGACATATACACCAGCACGCTCAACAAGCTGTTTGAATTCGTATTTACCGGTTACGAAACAACTGCCAAACGAGCCATTCCGCCACAGGTCATCCGCAAACTGATACTTCTCGACTTAACTCCCTATCCTGCCTTGTGCTTCAGTCGCGACCTCTTCTTGCTAAGTTTCTACCTTAGAGGAATCCCTTTCGTTGACCTGGTGCACTTGCGTCGTACCGATGTCAAGCAGAATGTCGTTTCTTACTACCGACACAAAACCCGCCAACAGCTTTCGGTCTATATAGAACCTTATGCGTGGCAGATATTACGCAAATATCAAACGAACATTTACACCGACTCTCCAATCTCATTGGTATGAATATACCACTCACCTCTTATTGTGGAAGGCACTCGTTTTTGCCTATCCATTTATAATAGAATGAATTACAAGATCGACTTTCTTAACAGGTAACGATTTAGAAACGAGCGAATTTCTGTTTTCTTCTTTCTTTTGCAGAATATACAAAGAGAGACTTCACTTGAAACGAAGATACAAATATTTTATTCAAATTGCAGAAAACTCGTATAAAATATACGAGTAAGTTATCCTTCTTAAACAGATAGTATATGGATGTAGTGTTTCATTTTGCTATATAAAGACAAGAACAAACGGGGGACTTTCCCTTGTTTTGACAGAACGTCTTAAAGGCTTTTACAAGTAAAAAAACTCTAAGAGAAGCCCAAGAGGATGTAAGAGAATAAAACACAAGAATGGGAATTAAGTTAGGCTCATAGATTGTGAAATTTGCAAATTTGCTCATTTTAAACAGTTTTTTTTATTTAAAAATCTCATCGAAAATATTTTAGACCCGATCTATTCTTTTATTGTGTTCTCATTTTTTAATGAGATTTCAAAGTCACATTACACAAAACTTCTAACAAATAAATACTTAACTAGTAATAAATCAATTAATTTTCATATCTTTGTACTCTGAAAACAATCGAGTTTATATTGTCTCTTTCTTCTCAATGATTTACTCCGCCTCAGTTTTGCGGATCTATCCATCGTCAAAATCGACATCAAAATTAGCTTACTTGTTTATAGTATTAACAAGTCGCGAGGGTGTGTATCACAATATCGTGACACATTTATCAAATAATAATCGAAATCATTTTCCAGATCATCAGTAGGTAAAACTTTTGATATTCAAAATTATATTAGGCATGGAAGCTTCCTCGTCTGAATGCTTTGGATATAATAGCAACCTATTTAAGAAATACATTGTATTGTGTACCTGAACTTGGAAATTCCTAAAGAAGTAATAAGTATTAGAAAAAATTAAAACATGACATTTAAAGAATTAAATATTATCGAGCC
>CALYZE010000078.1 GCA_945607605.1 uncultured Bacteroides sp. | reverse complement strand
ATTTGAAATTTTCTCTATCACAGTGAGAGGAAAAAAAGAACAATAAACATGAAAAAGAGAATTTTAATCCTTTGTACAGGAAATAGTTGCCGTAGCCAAATGGCACACGGTTTTTTACAGTCATTCGATAAAAATTTACTGGTCTTCTCGGCAGGTACAAAACCTGCTGAAAAGGTTCAACCGATGGCGCTAAACGTTATGTCTGAAACAGGAATAGACCTTTCTGAGCATACTCCTAAAAATGTGAGTGAATATTTAGGACAGGAGTGGGATTATGTCATAACGGTGTGCGGTGGAGCGAATGAAAGTTGTCCGATGTTTACCGGCCGAGTGAAGAACAGATTACACATTGGTTTTGAGGATCCATCAGAAGCGATTGGGACTCCGGAGTTTATACACAGTGAGTTCCTTAGAGTGCGAGATGAAATCAAAAAACGTTTCTATGATTTTTACCTGCAAGAACTAAAACCGCAATTATACTAAAAGGATATCGTTATGGAAAAGAAAGAAGGGATTGGTTTTTTTGAAAGATACCTGACTGTTTGGGTAACCTTGTGTATCGTTATTGGAATTGTTATCGGGCAATATCTTCCGGTAGTGCCACACACATTGAGTCAATTTGAATATGCCAATGTATCGATACCTGTGGCTATCCTGATTTGGTTAATGATTTACCCCATGATGCTGAAAGTAGATTTTCAAAGTGTCAAGAACGTGGGCAAACGTCCGAAAGGGATTATAGTCACTTGTGTTACCAATTGGCTTATAAAGCCTTTTACCATGTTTGGAATAGCCTATCTGTTCTTCTATGTTATTTTCAAGTCTTTCATATCTGCCGATTTAGCCGAAGAATATTTGGCGGGAGCAGTCTTATTGGGTGCTGCGCCCTGTACGGCTATGGTCTTTGTATGGAGCTATTTAACCAAAGGTGATGCAGCTTACACATTGGTGCAAGTGGCGGTCAATGATTTAATCATATTGGTCGCTTTTGCTCCTATCGTTGCGTTTCTATTAGGGGTGGGCGGGGTTTCTATTCCGTGGGATACCTTACTTTTGTCGGTTGTCTTATTCGTGGTCATTCCCCTTTCGGCAGGGGTTCTGACTCGTGTAATGGTGATTCGGCGAAAAGGAATAGAATACTTTAATACGGTATTTGTTCGCAAGTTTGATAATTATACGATTGGCGGATTACTATTAACACTTATTATTTTGTTTTCTTTTCAGGGAGAAACCATTTTGAATAATCCCTTACATATTGTATTTATTGCTGTGCCGCTTGTGCTGCAAACTATTCTGATATTCTTCGTTGCCTATGGTTGGGCGAAAGGGTGGAAACTGCCTCACGAGGTAGCTGCCCCAGCCGGAATGATTGGCGCAAGCAATTTCTTTGAATTAGCGGTGGCGGTGGCTATCTCGCTTTTCGGATTACAATCGGGAGCTGCACTGGCTACCGTGGTAGGAGTGTTAGTGGAAGTTCCGGTTATGTTACTGTTGGTGAGGATTGCGAATAATACAAGAGGATGGTTTCCTGATGGGAAATAGGAGAGGGTTTTATTCATTTGAAGTGGACAATTAGCCATATAAATGAATAAAAATCTATTTGATACTACTTCTCTCATGCGTAATTTTGTCGGCATAGATTAAAAAAAATATGCTATGAGAAAAACAATTTTAGCTATTACATTATTAGTAGCTTTTAGTAAAGCCGCATTGGCCCAGTTTGGAAACTGCACTGCATCGGAGATGCAAACTTATGTAGATGATGTAACTGGTAATACTATCACCCTGTTGACCGACACCATGAAGAACGATCGTTTTCTTTATCAAACAGATCCTATGTGGACTGCAGATGGGAAATATTTATTGTTCAGATCTTCCAGTCGTGGAAATGATAAAGAGATAAAAAGTACACTTCCTAATGGAGAAAAACGCAAATGGACTCCTACACAAATTTATTTTATTGAGATGGCTACCGGTAAGATTATTCAATCTACAGAAGGACCGAACTTAGGCAGTGCTTTCTTGGCCAATCAAACAAATCGTATGTTTATTAGCCGGAAAGAAAAAGAAAATTGGAACATGTATGTGATGGATTTGGATGCTTTTTTTGCTGATGTAAAAAGAGGTAAGATTGGTAAACCATTAGATTATGAGACTTTCATAGGTACTTTTCCTACTGTGATGGGACGTCCAGGGGGGTATGCGGTGGACTGTAATGATGATTATGCTTATATTACCGTTGAACGTGATGGTACGGAAGAAGAGAAAGAACGCATGATGAAAAATGCTTTTTTGTCTGAAAGTAACCAACCGGTAAAGATAAAACCAAGCCTTTGCGGAATCCGTAAAATGAATCTTGCTACAGGAGAAGTGACCAAGGTCATTGACACCGAATTCAAAACAGGACATATACAAGCCAGTCGTTTTACTCCGGGTGAAATTGTTTTTTGTAATGAAACCGGTGGTGATGCACATCAACGTATGTGGTTTTGTACAGCAGATGGAACAGTCTTCAAACCCTTATATAAAGAAACCTCGCTCGACTGGGTAACTCATGAAACTTTTGCGACAAAAGATTATGTGTATTTTAATATTTTGGGATTTCAGCCACGTCTTCGTAAGCAGGTGAGTGGTATCGCGCGTATCAATCTACGTACTGATGATGTAGAGTTGATTGGACAGGTGGAACTGGAAAAAGACCGCCAAGCTATGGATGGCCAATTGACAGGAAGAGGCTTTTGGCATTGCAATGCCAGCCGTGATAATAAATGGGCGGCAGGAGATACTTTTGGAGGAAATTTATGGTTAATGAATGTACAGACCGGAGAGCGTCATTGGTTGGTTTCAGATACAAAGATGAAACCGGATCACGCACATCCTAGTTTTAGCCCGGATGGCACCAAAGTCCTTTTTCAATCCGGACATTTTACGAATGGAAAAAGATTAAACCTAATGATGATGGATATTTCTTCATTGAAATAAAGTAGTGATAAAATAAAGAACACACGTAAAATATTATTTTCTGCTACGTTACTATTGTAGGGTTTTATGAATTGCTATATGAAACATTGTATTATGATGAATATGTTTCTGTTTATCGGAAGCATACTTGCTTTTTCCCAACCTTACAGTGGGGAAAAGCTTCTAAGAGGATTAATCGGAATTCCTACAGAAAAGGGAATGTATTTCAGTTGGCGCATGACATTGGGTGATGCGTCTGATTTACAATTTGATTTATACCGTAGTTCTAATGGAGGTATGGAGGTAAAGTTAAATAAAAAACCGATAGATCAAACAGCTGATTTCTTAGATAGTACAGTCGATTATACAGTAGATAATTGTTGGACTTTAAAGGCTACTAATGGAGAAAAAACTACGTGGACTCGTTCGAAAAACGAGATTCGTAATCCTTACTTAACTCTTCCTATTTGTAAACCTAAAGACGGAAAAATAGCTGGTGAACAATTCACTTATACTGCTAATGATTGTAGTGTAGGTGATTTGGATGGTGATGGCGAGTATGAAATCATTTTGAAATGGTCTCCTTCTAATTCCAAACGACCGCCACAACGTGGGTTTACTGGTAACACCTATTTGGATGCATATAAAATGGACGGGACAAGGTTATGGCGTATCGATTTGGGGCCGAATGTGCGTTCTGGGGCAGCGACCACTAATTTTTTGGTTTTTGATTTTGATGGGGACGGATGTGCGGAGGTTTGTTGTAAAACAGGAGATGGCACTATCGATGGATTAGGATATGTAATAGGCGACTCTCAAGCTGATTGGAGGACATGGGATGAAAAAAGTCCGACGTATGGCAAGATTGTAAATGGTCCGGAATATCTTACTGTTTTTGAAGGGCGTACAGGAAAAGAACTAGATTCAAAAGAATATATTCCTACTCGTTATCCTCTAGATGGTTGGGGAGGGGTTGGTGGTAATTGCGGAAATGATAATACGGGTGGACGATCAGATCGTTTTACAGCCGGAGTTGCTTTTTTGGATGGGAAAACTCCTTCACCTATAATGGTAAGGGGATGGTACGGACGAACGGTTGTAGCAACATGGACTTTTGCAAATGGATTATTGAAACATACTTGGACTTTTGATAGTGCGACACCAGGTTGGGAAGCCTATTCGGGTATGGCAAATCACAATCTGACCATAGCTGATTTTGATGGCGATGGTTGTGATGAAATCTGCGTAGGGGCTATGACTGTGGATCATGATGGCAAAGGGTTGTTTACTACCGGTTTGCGTCACGGAGATGCTTTGCACGCCGGTCGCTTTATACCTTCTCGACAGAGTGTTCAGGTCTTTGGGGTACATGAAAATGAAGGAAATAATGAGATTGTAAAGCGTACTCCTGCCGTAGCCATGTTTGATGGGGCGACTGGAGAAGTTATTTGGCAAGATGGTTTGGGGCAAGACGCCGGGCGTGGAGTAGCAGCCGATATTGATCCACGTTACGACGGTGCAGAATGTTGGTGCAACATTGGAGGATTGAGAAGAGGAAATACTGGAGAAATCATTAGTAGCAAAAAGCCAAACTCTTGTAATTTTACAATTTATTGGGATGCCGATTCTTTGGTGGAATTGTTGGATCATGTTTCTATTAGCAAATGGAATTGGCATACAGAAGATACAGATTTATTAGTAAAGGCTGAGGGAGTCGTTTCAAATAATGGAACAAAAGGGAATCCATGTTTGTCGGGCGATATTTTAGGAGATTGGCGTGAGGAGGTTATTTGGGCTTCTAAAGATCAAACTGAATTACGCATTTATTCTACAACTATACCTGCAACAAACAGGCGTGTTACCTTTATGAATGATCGCCAATACAGACTAGCCATTGCTTGGCAGAATGTAGCGTACAATCAACCACCACATACTAGTTTTTAGTCTTCCTATCCCTTGAAATGGGAGATATGCGCTATTGACTGAACGAATCAACATGAAAATGAATAATATTCTATTTATTGATTCATCCTTTCGTTTTAATTTTGTAGGACGATTTTAGAGATTGTTTGAATTTACATTAGCTTCGCTGATTTTTGGGGTTGTTATTTAAATGAAGGTATGTCTTGAATGATAATAAAGAGTCTGAATATCTTTGTAAATCGTTTACAGATTCTTTGTAGAATTCAAGATCACGAAATTAACTCTCAATCATAATTGAAACAAACTCTAGCAATAAAAAGGAAAACACTATAAATATCATGAAAGGAAATAAACTTTGTTTGTGCTTTTTGTTAGCAGTTGGGGTTGGATTTGGAGCGCACGCTCAAAATAAAACAATAGCCCCAATGAAGGATGCGAATCAAGTAATTGATAATACACTTGATAGTTTAAACGTGGCGCGTTCTGCCCGTCCTGTTTCGGGTTCAAGCCGTAAAGGAGATAATCCGGTATTGTTTCTCGTTGGAAATTCAACCATGCGTACTGGTACTTTAGGTAATGGAAATAACGGTCAATGGGGTTGGGGAAATTTTGAATACGAATATTTTAATGAAAATAAGATAACAGTTGAGAACCATGCATTGGGAGGAACCAGCAGTCGTACTTTTTATAATCGGTTGTGGCCTGATGTGTTAAAAGGAGTGCGTAAGGGAGATTGGGTTATCATAGAACTGGGACATAATGACAATGGTCCTTATGACAGTAATCGCGCCCGTGCCTCTATTCCTGGAATTGGAAAAGACAGTCTGAATGTGACCATTAAAGAAACAGGAGTGAAAGAAACTGTATATACCTATGGGGAATATATGCGTCGCTTCATTGACGATGTGAAGAAGAAAGGTGCATATCCTATTTTGATGTCTTTGACGCCCCGTAATGCTTGGGAAGATGTAGATAGCACAATTGTAACCCGGGTAGATCAGACTTTTGGATTATGGGCAAAGCAGGTGGCTAAAAAGGCAAAAGTCCCTTTTATTGACTTGAATGATATTTCGGCACGTAAATTTGAAAAATTCGGCAAGGAAAAAGTAAAATATATGTTTTATCTGGATCGTATTCATACCAGTGTTTTTGGAGCGCGTGTGAATGCTGAATCTGCTGCAGAAGGAATTCGTAATTATAAAGGGTTGAAATTGGCTGACTATCTGAAACCGATAGAAAAAGATACTGTTACGGGAGCTACCCGTAAAAAGGGAAGTCCTGTATTGTTTACGGTGGGAGACAGTACAGTGAAGAATGAGGATAAGGATGAAAATGGCATGTGGGGATGGGGAAGTGTTATTCATGAACTATTTGATAATAAGAAAATATCAGTAGAAAATCATGCCAAAGCAGGACGTAGTGCACGTACCTATTTAGATGAAGGACGTTGGGATAAAATATACAATGCACTTCAGCCGGGAGATTTTGTGTTGATACAATTCGGACATAATGATGCGGGTGAAATAAATACAGGAAAAGCACGTGCAGAATTGCTTGGATCAGGAAATGAAAGTAAGGTCTTTAAGATGGAAAAAACTGGTAATTATCAGGTTATTTATTCTTTCGGTTGGTATTTACGTAAGTTCATTATGGATGTAAAGGAAAAAGGAGCCATCCCTATTGTTTTAAGTCACACTCCTCGTAATAAGTTTGATAATGGCGAAATAGAACGCAATACAAACTCTTTTGGCAAATGGACACGTGAAGCAGCAGAATCAACCGGTGCTTATTTTATAGATTTGAATAAAATATCAGGAGAAAAACTTCAAAAGATAGGATATAATCAGGGATTACGTGCTGTGGGAGAGTTTTTTAATCGTGATCATACTCATACTTCTTTGAAAGGTAGCCGTATGAATGCACAGAGTATTATTGAGGGTCTGAAAGCTTCAGACTGTCCACTAAAAGACTTTCTGAAAGAAGACTAATTTATTGTAGAAAATACCTCTAATGAAAAATCTGTTTCTATTTTTGTTTCTATTAGCTGCCTTTACGTCAAAAGCGGAGGATCATAGAATTTCCGGTTTAAACTCTCGTCAGTTTAATAAATATTGGAAAATTGAATCGGAATCGCCTGATTATAAAGTGATGTTCCGTGGAGATACAACTGAAATTGTAGCTCCCAAGGGATTAACGCTTTGGCGAAAAGAGAAGATGAGTGGCAAAGTGACTATTGAATATGATGTATGTGTGGTGGTGGAGTCTGAAGGAGATCGTCTGAGTGATTTAAATTGCTTTTGGATGGCATCAGATCCTCAGCATCCTGATAATTTATGGAAACGTGAGAAATGGCGTAGTGGCATATTTTTGAATTGCTATTCTCTGCAACTTTACTATTTGGGATATGGTGGTAATCATAACTCTACTACACGTTTTCGTCGTTATGATGGGAATGAAGCGGCTATTACTGATCCTAAAGCCCGTCCTGCTATTTTGAAGGAATATACGGACGCCGATCATTTACTGAAACCCAATCATTGGTATCATATTAAGATTACCAATGAAAATAATAGGGTTAGTTACTACATAGACGGCAAGCGCTTAGTAGATTTCAGAGATGCTGAACCACTGAAGGAAGGCTGGTTTGGTTTTCGTACAACCTTGTCACGTACTCGTATTACTAATTTTAGATACGAATGTTCACCACAAAAAACGACTGTTGTTCCATTGCAATGGATTGGTGATACTCCTCAGTTGGATAAAACTGTCAGTTTCGGAGTACCTTTTGATAAAGGGGAAGTTCTGCCTGAAAACACGTTACAGTTATCTACAGAGAGTGGTGAAAATATTTCTGTTGATACCTGGGCTTTAGCCTATTGGCCGGATGGTTCTGTCAAGTGGAGTGGAGTAGCAGGAGTTATACCTGCCGGAACGGATCATTTAATTCTTCAAAAGATAGAAAAGAAATCTAAAGCAAAATTTAAGAGCACAGATCAGGATAAAAAAATGGGTGTTTCTGTCACAGAAACACCTCAGGGAGTTCATATCACTACCGGAGTTATTTCAGCTTATATACCTCGGCAAGGCGAATTTTTGATAGATAGTCTGCTATATAAAGGTGTAAAAGTGGGAGAAAAGGCTCGACTTATTTGCCATACGCAAAGTGAACCGATACTTGAAAATACTTCTCAAGTATCTTTTACTAATTATACCGGGACGTTGAAAACGGTTACAGTAGAGCGTGTTGGTTCTATACGTGCGCTTGTCAAACTAGAAGGTGTACATAAAAGTGAAAATGGACGTGAGTGGTTGCCTTTTGTTGTGCGTCTTTATTTTTATGGAGGCAGTGAACAAGTAAAAATGGTACATAGCTTTGTGTATGATGGAGATCAGAATAAAGATTTTATTCGCGCCTTGGGCATTCGTTTGGATGTTCCTATGCGCGAGGCTTTATACAATCGTCATGTAGCATTTTCTTGTGCTGATGGTGGAGTCTGGAGTGAACCGGTTCAACCTTTGGTAGGTCGACGTATACTAACATTAGGTGAAACTGGAGAAACGGACTTGTCGTTACAACAACAGCAAATGGAAGGAAAACGTATTCCTGCTTATGAAAATTTTGATGAAAAGAATCGCTCTCTGCTTGATAATTGGGCTTCTTGGGACAGTTATCGTCTGTCTCAACTAACAGCAGATGCCTTTTCAATCCGTAAACGCGCTAACGACAATAATCCCTGGATAGGTACTTTCTCAGGTACACGTAGCAATGGTTATGCTTTTGCGGGTGATATAACCGGAGGCATGGGGCTTGAATTGCATGATTTCTGGCAATCTTATCCATCTTCTATTGAAGTTTCAAATGCAAAAACTCCGGTGGCTACTCTTACCGCATGGATATGGAGCCCGGATGCTGAATCAATGGATCTTCGCCACTATGATAATGTAGCTCATGATTTGAATGCTAGCTATGAGGATGTACAGGAAGGTATGAGTACTCCTTATGGAGTTGCTCGTACAACAACCCTTACATTGGTTCCTCAAGACGGTTATAAAGGAAAGAAAGCTTTTGCCGATCTGGCCAAACAACTTTCTGAGCCGGGAATGTTGATGCCTGCACCTGAATACCTGCATGCACAGCAAGCATTTGGAGTTTGGAGTCTTCCCGATCGTAGCACCCCTTTCCGTACCCGAGTGGAAGATAGGCTGGATGCTTATATAAACTTCTATCAAAAAGCAATAGAACAGAATAAATGGTATGGTTTTTGGAATTACGGAGATGTGATGCATGCATACGATCCTATTCGTCATACTTGGCGGTATGATATCGGAGGTTTTGCATGGGATAATACGGAATTAGCCTCTAATATGTGGTTATGGTACAATTTCTTGCGTACTGGGCGTGCTGACATTTGGCGTATGGCAGAAGCGATGACTCGCCATACTGCTGAAGTTGATGTGTATCATATCGGTCCGAATGCGGGATTAGGTAGCCGTCACAACGTAAGCCATTGGGGATGTGGAGCTAAAGAGGCTCGG
>CALYZE010000077.1 GCA_945607605.1 uncultured Bacteroides sp. | reverse complement strand
GTAATAATTGAACAGGAGAGTTGAGTCGTTTGCAACCGGGTTTTCGGACTGACCCATTTATAGTATAATGAAAGGGTTTTCCAAAGAATTCATATAAAAGAAAAGGATTGATAACCTTTTGATTATCAATCCTCTCTAAGAGCGGAAGACGGGGCTCAAACCCGCGACCCTCAGCTTGGAAGGCTAATGCTCTATCAACTGAGCTACTTCCGCAATTTTTGTGGGCAAAGATGGATTCGAACCACCGAAGGCGTAAGCCAGCAGATTTACAGTCTGCCCCATTTGGCCACTCTGGTATTTGCCCTTTTGCTCTTTAAAAACTAAGTTTACTACCTTTGTTTCTCAATTGCGATGCAAAGGTACAACTATTTTTGTAAACTCCAAGCAAAATCAATCATTTTTATTGCAGTGATTGCACATTCATCTCCTTTGTTACCTAGCTTGCCACCGGCACGGTCTTCTGCTTGCTCCATCGTGTTGGTGGTAATTAATCCGTAAATAACTGGTATATCGCCACTTGCATTTAATTGAGTGATTCCTTGGGTAGCTCCCATACAAACGTAGTCAAAATGTGGAGTATCTCCTCTTACAACGCAACCGAGAGCAATGACAGCATCAACTTCGCTATATTGGACGAGTTGATTGGATCCGAAAGTAAGTTCAAAACTGCCAGGCACTGTTTTTACCAGAATGTTTTCTTCCTTTGCTCCATGTTTTTTTAATGTATTTAAGGCTCCTTTTAAAAGAGCACCGGTAATATCGAAGTTCCATTCAGATACAACGATACCGAATTTCATTTTCTCTGCATTAGGCACGGAATTGAAGTCATAATCTGAGAGGTTGTGATAAGCTGTTGCCATAGTCGTTCAAAATAAATAATTAAAAAATTAAAAGAT
This sequence comes from uncultured Bacteroides sp., assembly GCA_945607605.1. Lineage (GTDB taxonomy): Bacteria > Bacteroidota > Bacteroidia > Bacteroidales > Bacteroidaceae > Bacteroides. The sequence continues at coordinate 8,542 of CALYZE010000077.1, read as the reverse complement.
AGGGGTGAAAAAAAGAGGCACGAATTACACGAATGTCACGGCTGATATTTTCCGTGTTCCGTATAATCCGTGCCTGAAATTCCTTAGTATATAAGGATGTTATTTTTTCAATAATTTAGCTTGTTCGATATACTTGTCGATATCCATAGCTTGATAGGAGCGGAAGTAGTTATCCTTAATGCTAGTATATGCTTGGATAGCATCATCATATTTGCCTTGTTTTACCAAGATTTCTCCGGCTTGCAAAAGGAAGATGGGACTTAGTGTATTGTTGTCAGCTTCACTTGCAGCTTTTAACAGCATAGAAGAAGCTTTGTCCAATTGACCAAGTTGAGCATAACAGTTACCCATTGCACCTTTGATAGAAGGAGCTACCATTTGGTCGTTAGCATCAAAACTATCCAAAGCTTTTAAAGCTTCGTCATATTTACCAAGGTGAGCGTAACAGAGGCCCATGTAGGCTTTTGCCAAGTTGGCAGCTTTTGTACCACTGTACTCATTAGCTATTTTGGCAAAACCAACGAAACCAATGCTGTCGCCGTTCAAAGCTTCTGCATAAGAGTCTGCTTCAAAATATTCCTGTCCTTTGAACAGAGCAGTCTGAGCTTTTTCTTCACGAGGATCAGCGTAAAGGTGTTTGTACATCACTACACCGGCTACAATAATAATTATTGCTAGAATAGCACCGATGATTGTTTTTTTGTTCTTAATGAAAAATGCCTCCGATTGTGTCAATGCGTCTTCCACGTTTAAGGCTTCATTCGCTTTTTTTTGTTCTGCCATTTTTATATATTCTTTTTATTATTATTCTTAAATAGATATTTCGCCCGCAAAAGTAACTTTTTTATGTCTATCAACGAAATTTAGGGGCATCTTTTTTTGTTTTCCTGTTGAAAAGTCTAAAAAAAGTTCCTACTTTTAATAAGCTGAGCTTTACCTCGACATTAAAAATAAGCAAGCATATTTTGTACTGCATTTGGTTTTACATTATCTTTGCAAATGAACTTATCGTTGTTATATGATACTGAAACGTATATCTATACTTAATTATAAAAATTTAGAGCAGGTTGAACTCTCTTTTTCGCCCAAACTGAATTGTTTTTTTGGGCAGAATGGTATGGGAAAGACTAATTTGCTGGATGCTGTTTATTTTTTGTCTTTTTGCAAGAGTGCAGGTAATCCTATTGATTCGCAGAATATCCGTCATGAGGCCGACTTTTTTGTGATTCAAGGATTTTATGAAGCACTTGATGGTAGTCAGGAAGAAATTTACTGTGGTATGAAACGTCGGCAGAAGAAACAATTTAAACGAAACAAGAAAGAATATACGCGTTTGTCAGATCATATTGGTTTCTTGCCATTGGTGATGGTATCACCTGCCGATTCGGAATTGATTGCCGGGGGCAGTGACGAACGTCGTCGATTTATGGATGTTGTTATCTCGCAATACGACAAAAGCTATCTGGATGCGCTGATACGTTATAATAAGGCGCTTGTGCAGCGAAATACATTGTTGAAAAGCGAACAACCGGTAGAGGAAGAGTTGTTTTTAGTGTGGGAAGAGATGATGGCTCAAGCCGGCGAAATTGTTTTTCGCAAAAGAGAGGCTTTTATTCAGGAGTTTATTCCTATTTTCCAGTCTTTCTACTCATTTATTTCTCAAGATAAGGAATTAGTAGGCTTGACGTATGATTCTCACGCTCGTAATGCTTCTTTATTGGAGGTGTTGAAAGAAAGCCGGGTTCGTGACCAAATTATGGGATTTTCTTTGCGTGGAGTGCATAAAGATGAGTTGAATATGTTATTGGGTGACTTTCCTATCAAAAGAGAAGGTTCGCAAGGGCAGAATAAAACCTATCTTGTTGCTTTGAAATTGGCGCAATTCGATTTTTTGAAACGTACGGGAGCCACAGTGCCTTTGTTGTTGCTGGATGATATTTTTGATAAGCTAGATGCATCTCGCGTGGAGCAGATTATCAAACTTGTGGCGGGTGATAGCTTCGGGCAGATTTTTATAACAGATACAAATCGTGAACATCTAGACCGTATCCTACATAAAGTGGGCAGTGATTACAAAATGTTCTTAGTTGGGCAAGGAGTTATTTCAGAAATGGAGGGTGAAGTATGAAGCGAAACAATGCCGAGCAGATAGGTGCTCTTATTCGTAACTTTCTCAGACAAGAGAGCTTGGAATCGCCGTTGAATGAACGACGACTTATCAGTGCGTGGCCGGAAGTATTGGGCCCGACCATAGCATCTTATACTCGTGAACTTTTTATTAAAAACCAAGTGCTTTATGTACATCTGACGTCTGCAGCGCTTCGTCAGGAACTGATGATGGGACGTGATTTATTAGTACGTAATCTGAACCAACATGTGGGTGCACAGGTAATTACGAATATTATCTTCCGCTGATTTTTTAATTATTGAAAATTGGTAGTGTATCTATCGTTTTCATAACACAATAACTTCATCCATACGGATATCAAAAGACTCTGCAGGAACTTCGTCTACCACTTGAAATGGGAAACAAATTCCAGCTTTATAGGCTGAAGGAATGAGTGGCAATAGTCGATCGTAATAACCTTTGCCACGTCCCAGACGGTTACCGTTACGGTCGAAAGCTACACCGGGCACCACAATAAAGTCGATCGCTGCATAATCTGTGAATAAATCTCCGGTTGGTTCTGCAATGCCATAGGAACTGGTGGTTAGATCTTCCGGACCGGTATAGCTTCGTAGTTCCAAATGGTCGCCAGTAACTACCGGGAGCAGTATCTGTTTGCATGTGCTCCACTTTTTTACAAATTCATGCGTATCTACTTCGTCGTTGAGAGAATAGTAGAGCAATACTGTATTTGCCACCTTGAAAGCCGGATGGGCTTCAAGAGTGGCAAGTATTTCAGCAGATTGGGATTGTAGCCAAGTAGAAGATCTGTGTTGCGTCTTCAACAAAGCTATGTGCTTGCGCAGTTCTTTTTTTCTTTCTATCATTTGTTTTTTCCTCCTCTAAAGGCGATTCTTCCGGGGCTTTAGGAAATGCTTCTCCCTTCTCCAGAATTTCTAATGCCTTCTTAACCGTTGCGTCACTTTGGTTGATGTAACGGATGTATTGTTCTCGACCTAATATATTGTAAATGATATTACCATAGAGGCTTCTTTCCAATAATTTATGTGATTTATGAATTAGAAGATTACGTCTTTTTACTCCTTTGGAGTCAGCAAATCGTACGAATTGGTCTACAATACCTTGCTGACGAAGATGTTTTAATAAATTATCTTCGTTGTTGAACTCATTCAGTTTGATACGGTTGCGATCTGTGTATTGGAAACTAAATTGTAAAATCAAACCTTTGTTGCTAACTTCTATTAGATAAGAAGATACTCCGGTAGTATCTTGTGGTACGAATATGTCAGGCATAATACCGCCACCACCATAAACAGGACGTCCCAATCCGGTGGAGTAGCGTTCGTTTTCATTCAACTTGATGCTGTCTTTCGAGAAGAACTCACCATGCTCATAGCGGTTTATCCAGTCCATTTCATACTTGCTGTCTTTGCCGTTTTGATACGGGCGTTGGATGCAGCGGTCTGATGGAGTATAATAGCGGGCGATCGTTAGACGAATGGCAGATCCGTCGCTGAAATCAATCGGTTGCTGTACCAGTCCTTTACCAAAAGAACGGCGGCCTACAATAGTTCCACGGTCATTGTCCTGGATGGCTCCAGCAAAAATTTCACTAGCAGAGGCAGATCCTTCGTTGACCAAGACTACCAAAGGCATTTTTTGGCAGCTGCCTGTTCCATTGGCATATTCTTCCATACGTGGATACTTGCGTCCTTTGGTATAGACAATCAGTTTTCCTTCAGGAAGAAATTCGTTGACCATGCGTGTGGCTGCTTCCATATAGCCACCTGTATTGTCTCGCAAATCAATTATTAATCCTTTGCATTTTCCATGACTCAATTGAGCAATGGCATTTAGCAATTCTACATGAGTGGTGCGTCCGAATTTACTGATTTGTATATAACCGAAATCATTATCCAGCATATAGGCAGCATCAATGGTGTTTTGAGGAATGTCACCACGTACAATTGTAAAATCGAGTAGCTCTTTTTCTGTAGAACGTTTAACCACTAATTTAACTTCACTACCCTTTTGTCCTTTCAGATTACGCATGGCTTTTTCGTTTGTCAGCCCCTTGCCTACAAACAGACTATCATTTACCATAATGATACGGTCGCCTGCCATTAATCCTACTTTTTCAGAAGGGCCTCCCGCTATGACACTGTTTATGTGTATGGTATCTTCTTGAATAGTAAACTGAATACCGATGCCACTAAAACTACCTTCTAGTTCGGAATTTACTTCTTCCAGATTCTGAGCCGGAATGTAAGTAGAGTGGGGGTCAAGTTCCGCCAATATCTGCGGCATAGCCTTTTCTACTAAATCCGTCATGTTGACAGTGTCCACATACTGGTCGTCAATGACGCGCAACAAAGCATTCAGTTTGTTGGACGAACCATTGATGATGCCCAGCCGGTTACCGGCAAAATGTCTGGCATAAAACGTCCCGATAAGAATTCCCGCTACTACGCTGATTGCAATAATAAGCGGCATAAAACGGGAAGTGTTTTTTGTACTCATAATGTTATTTGCGATTTTACGATTTACGATTTACAATTAGCTGCACATGGCAACCTTTTGTGATGAATTGTCAACTGTCAATGGAAACAAATACCACTTCGATACCTGCACGCTTCAAAAGCTCAATTCCATCTTCCAACCGGTATTTTTCGGAGTAAACGACTCGTCTAATACCAGCCTGAATGATCAGTTTGGAGCACTCGATGCAGGGAGAAGCTGTAACATACATGGTAGCTCCATTGCTGCTATTGTTGGAGCAAGCTATCTTAGTAATAGCATTTGCTTCGGCATGGAGTACATAAGGCTTTGTTAGATTGTTCTCATCCTCGCAGATGTTTTCAAAACCGGCAGGGGTACCGTTGTAACCATCTGAGATAATCATTTTATCTTTCACTATTAGTGCACCCACTTGGCGTCTTATGCAGTATGAGTTTTCAGCCCAAATACTTGCCATACGTATATAACGCCTATCTAGTGCTTCTTGTTTGGCATTCATAGTATCGTCCATATCCTTAATTGATTTTATTGGGGATGGAATGCCAGAAACTTGGTCGTTTGTCCATCTTTGTAATAAATGTATAAATTATTCTCGTCACCTCCATATCGGATTGCATTCTGCAGACCGGTAATAAATGCTTTACCATAAACATCTTTATCGACTGGCTTACCTTCAACGGTGATGTCTAATCTCTTGCTTTCGCCGTTTGCATTCCAGGTTCCGCTGACTGACGTGGTAGAAGCTCTACCGCCGAATGAGCCACCTGCTGTTCCATTCAAATCACCTCCTTCAAAGTTAAGAATGAAGTTCCCTTCTTTGGCGAGTGCATCCATACTGTTTTTATAGGCGGCATTTTCAGAGGTCATACCTTGTTCTCCCCAAAAGTTGTATTGCTTCTGACTACCTTCTTCAGCGATAAAAGTCATTTTCCACGTCTTACCGGTAAAAATCTTTACCACATCGTCCTCATTGTTGCAGCTACTCAGAATAGGGAGTATAGATATTACCAGCAGTAAATAGCTGATTTTTCTTATTGTTTTCATCATTTCTTTATACCATTTCTAATTAATAAAGCCTCAATGGTAGGCTCTTGTCCGCGGAAACGTTTATAGAGCGTCATTGGATGTTCAGTACCTCCTTTGGAAAGGATGTTTTCGCGGAATGAAGAGGCTGTTTCCGGATTGAAGATTCCTTGTTCTTTGAACAAGGAGAAAGCGTCAGCATCCAATACTTCAGCCCATTTATAACTATAATATCCGGCAGAATATCCCCCGGCAAAGATATGAGAGAATTGAGTACTCATGCAAGTTTCTTCTACAGAAGGAAGGATTTGTGCTTTTTCCCAGGCTTTCTTTTCATAAGCTTTAACATCACCTTCGAATGATGTATTGCGGGTATACCAGGCCATATCAAGTAGTCCCAAGCTGACTTGACGTAGGCATGCGTAAGCTGCATTGAAGTTGGATGAATCGACAATGCGTTGTACCAATTCATCCGGTATTAACTCTCCGGTTTGATAATGGCGAGCAAATGTGTGGAGGAATTCTTTCTCAATAGCAAAGTTTTCCATGAATTGCGAGGGTAGTTCCACGAAATCCCAATAGACATTGGTTCCACTCAAGCTTTCGTAGGTAGAGTTGCCAAATATGCCGTGCAGGCTATGCCCAAACTCATGCAAGAAAGTTTCCACCTCGTCGAAAGTCAGCAAAGCAGGTTTGTCTTGTGTTGGCTTGGTGAAGTTCATGACTATGGATATGTGCGGACGATTGTTTTTACCGGTCTTTTCGTCTATCCACTGACCTTTATAGCTAGTCATCCAAGCTCCGGAACGTTTGCCGGCTCTTGGGTGAAAGTCTGTGTAGAATACTGCAAGAAATTGGCCGTCTTTGTCGAATACTTCGTAAGCATCCACATCTTTATGATAAACAGGAATGTTCGAGTTCTGTTTGAATGTAATACCATATAACTTCGTTGCCAATCCGAATACTCCTTCTTTCACTTTGTTCAATTCAAAATAAGGACGGAGCATCTCATCATCTATGTTGAATTTTTGGTCCTTCAGCTTATGAGAGTAGTAAGCCCAATCCCAAGGCATCAGTACAAAGTTGTCTACTTGTTGTGAACGAGCCAATGCTTGCACCTCTGAATATTCTTTCTGGGCTGTGGGAGTGTAGGCATCCAGTAGTTGATTCAGCAATTTATAAACAGCGTCACTGTTTTGTGCCATCCGTTCTTGCAGATTATATTCTGCGAAATTGTCATATCCCAATAGTTGGGCAATCTCCATATGTATATTGGTTATTCTTTTTACAATTTCCAAGTTGTTGGCTGTGTTGTCGTGAGCACATCTTGTATTGTACGCCATATAAAGTTCATGACGAAGATCGCGATTGTCAGCATATGTCATAAAGGGACTATAGCTGGGAGTCTGTAAAGTGAATACCCAACCTTTCATTTCCTTTTCATTAGCCATTTCAGCAGCGGCATCAATGGCACTCTCCGGAAGTCCGGATAACTGTGATTTTTCAGTGAGGACAAGCTGATAGTCATTCGTCTCTTTCAGATTATTCTCGCTGAACTGCAGTGTTAGCAGGCTGAGCTCTTTGCATAGAGAGCGATATTTATCTTTAGCTTCGCCTTGTAGGTTCGCACCGTTGCGAACAAAACCATTGTAGATTTCCTCTAACAGTTTGGTTTGTTCGGGATTCAGAACTTCCTTCTTACGTTGATCGTAGACGGCTTTAATTCGTGCAAACAGGTCTTCGTTCAGACTAATATTATTTTCATGCTCGCTCATTAAGGGCATGATTTCTTTGGCCAGCTCCTGCAGCTCATCGTTGGTCTCTGCACTGAGCAGGTTGCCGAACACAGTACTGACATCATGGAGTAATTCACCTGACTTTTCGTAAGGTAAGATGGTGTTACTAAAAGTGGGAGCTTCCAAATTGTGAATGATAGCATCTATTTCTGCATTCTGAAGACGAATGCCTTCATGGATGGCGGGCACATAATCTTCGGTTTTTATCTTGTCGAATGGAAAAGTGCCATGAGGGGTAGAGTACGTTTCAAAAAAAGGATTTTGACCTTGCATACTATTCATAAAATATAGCAATATTAGCGTTAATGTAATTCTTATCATAATAAAGTGGGTTGATAAAAAATGAACTAACTGCAAAATTGCAAAAAAAATAGGCGACTTCCACAGAAGCCACCTATTTTTTATTGTTTTCTAACTGTATATTAGCAGTTAACTGATGCCATGTGAGCAATTAAGTCAAGAACCTTGTTAGAATAACCGATTTCGTTATCATACCAAGATACAACCTTAACGAAAGTATCAGTCAAAGCGATACCAGCTTTAGCGTCGAAGATAGAAGTACGAGCGTCACCCAAGAAGTCAGAAGAAACAACTGCATCTTCAGTGTAGCCCAGAATACCCTTCAATTCACCTTCTGCAGCTTCTTTCATAGCAGCACAGATTTCTGCATAAGTAGCAGGCTTAGTCAAGTTTACTGTCAAGTCAACTACAGATACATCCAAAGTCGGAACGCGCATAGACATACCAGTCAATTTGCCGTTCAATGCTGGGATAACTTTACCTACAGCCTTAGCAGCACCAGTAGAAGACGGGATAATGTTGCCAGAAGCAGCACGACCACCTCTCCAGTCTTTCATAGAAGGACCGTCAACTGTCTTCTGAGTAGCAGTTGCAGAGTGAACTGTAGTCATCAAACCGTCAGAGATACCGAACTTGTCGTTCAATACTTTAGCGATAGGAGCCAAGCAGTTAGTAGTACAAGAAGCGTTAGATACGAATTGAGTACCCTTAACGTAAGTCTTTTCGTTAACACCGCAAACGAACATCGGGGTGTCATCCTTAGAAGGAGCAGACATTA
>CALYZE010000076.1 GCA_945607605.1 uncultured Bacteroides sp. | reverse complement strand
GCCTCAGCAGGTTGTACTTTCATTGCTTTACGCGCCGGAATGCCGATACCGATGGCAATCATGGATGCTATGAGCAAGAAAGTGATGGCCGCACAAATCAACAATCGATCCCACTCCAGTGTGGTATTGTTGCGCCAGGAGTTCAATTCCATATAAGCAAGGTTGTAATCCACTATCAGTGCGATAGGAGTGACGGTCAGCAGCAAGAGCCAACCCTCACAAAGCAGACGCCTGAAAACGGAACGATCTGTAGCTCCGTGTGCTTTATGCAACGCTATTTCGGATCGACGTTGCTGAGTGCGGAACCAGAACGTGCCCAACAATCCGAGAAAGATATTCAGCAACAGAAATCCCATGCCCGCCATGTAGTTGCGCAACCCGTTCATCCAACTGCGTTGGAAAGTGGTACGAATATCGGCAAACGAGCGAACTTCGGCTATAAAGAGATTGCCTACGCGATAGAGTTTTTCGCTGTCAGCCTTCAAACGTGCAATGAAATCCTGATCCTGATCAGCACGTACACGCACACACCACTCCTGGCTATAATTCATCCATGAGGACGGCAGTTTATAGAGCATGCGGTAAGAATTGTGAGCCTGTAGAAAATCACTGTAGCGTACGTTCTGTAGGGCAGCAGCCAACTTCACCGTATGGGTAGTGTCACCGAAGAGGAAAAACGGTTTTCCTACCAACGAAGTCAGCGAAACATCATACTTGTTGAAAATATTGTCCGAAGCAAGAAACTGCTCTTCGTCCTCCAACAGGGCGGCTAATTGTTCAGGAGTCTCGCCACGCGTACCTCTGTAGCGGAATACCCGTACAAAATCGGGTGTTACCATGCATCGTATGGTCCAGTCCGGTGACCGCAATGTGTCATACTGTATCTCTACCGAACTGTTACTTCCGTTGTAAGGATACGAATTCTGTGAAAGACTTACGGCCTCCACATCCGGACGATGTTTCAGTCGATCCAGCATTTCCTGCACATCCTTCTGTTGTTCTTCAACAGGTTGGTTGGGTATGTAATCGGGACTTTTGTCCGTAAGCCGCCCCATATGAATCAGGTAGCAATGTTCAATGTCGAAGCCTTTCGGCTCCATAGCCGTGGCAACCTGAGTATAAATGTAATCGACGATATACCACATGACTACACTCACAACCAGCAATTCCAGAGCCAGCCAGGTATTACTTCGCCACTCGTTCTTTATCTGTGTAAAAAGTTTCTTTGTCATTTTGTTTATTTCAGCATGTTAACATTCTATTTCTGAAGTTTACCTCCCAATGCATTCACAATTCCTACTCTTGAAGCTCTCCATGCAGGAATTCCACTACTCAATAGATTCAGCATGAAGCAGAAGAGCAGAGCCCAACCAAAGGTAGAAGCATGCAGCAGAATGGAAGCATCAATGAGCGGTACATTCACCATTTTACTAAATCCTCGGGCAAAAAGCATCGTTTCTCCCAAATAGGCAAACGCCACACTCAACAGCAGTCCCAACACACCGGCAAAAAGAGTCACGACCATATTTTCAGCCACAATCTGTCCCATGATTTCCATACGCGTACTGCCGAAAGCTCTTCTGACTCCTATCTCGCTGACTCGTTGCCGTAGACGACTCTGTGTCATACTGCTCAAATTAAGGGCCGGAACAAGAAGCAGAATCGCAAAAATGACGAGTCGTTGGCGGCGTGCCGCTTGAACATCCGGCTCTACATTGGCACCAGTCACCAATGCATTCTTCTCTTGATCATAAGGACGGTTACGATAAATCAGTTCATAACCTTTCTCACTGATCAGCGTATTGTATTCGCGTTGCCGACGTTCGGCCTCCTCACGGATAGCAGGAAAATCACTGCGGTCACGTGCCAGAAGGATGCAACTGGCCATTCCCATGTGATCACTCCACACATCATTGATGAGATCGGTAGAGGTAAAAGGAATCCAGACTTGTCCATAAGCCGTAGTGGCAAGGGTAGAAACATCCTTCACCACGCCATGTACTCTATAGGAAGCGTGGTTCAGCAAAAAATCACGACCCACCGACTCGGTTGTTCCGAAAAGATGACGCGAGACACTCTCCGTAATGACAGCTACCGGTATTCCGGCATCAAACGTTGCCTTGTCGTAAGGTTTTCCCGTAGTAAAAGAAAAATCAAATATCTGCCAAAATACATCATCAGTTTGCAGCATATCTACTCCGGTTGACGGTTGTCCCGGCAGATTGACCGGTATAGATATCGTTTGACAGGCATAGATAGAAACGGCTTCGGGGGTTTTCAATGATTGAAAGCATTCGCGAGCTGTTTGAACACTCATCGGGCCATTACTTGTTCCACCACCCCAATCTTTATTGGAGATACTCATCCACTTGACGTGCAGGAAACGATCGCGATTACTCTCCGGAGGAAATGGAACTACCTGCACTTGCTGCATCATCACCACCAACATGATAAGGAAGATGGCAAGTGCCGTACCCGCTATGCTGACAGCACTTATCAACGGTTGTTGACGAAGCTGCGCCCAGGCTTGTGTAAAATATTGTTTGATCATCTCAACGTCCTACTTTTAAGTTACGCGTATTCACACTGCCAATGCCGTCTTTGGTAATCGTACTTTTTCTGGCTGTACCGCTCAAAGTAACACTCCCTACTCCATCCAGATCAGCGGATAAGTCATCACAATCCACCTGGATCTTGGCTGTGCCTACCCCCTCTAATTCTACGTTCAGACTGTTGCAAATCAAGTCGTTCACGTTCACCTTACCTACTCCTTCTATCTTGAATTTCACATGATCTAACTTCAGTGTTTCCTCGCAATTAAAGCTACCTACACCGGTGAACTTCAACTCCGTCAGGTTCGGGGCAGACAAATAAATGTTCACGCCTTCTTTACGGTTACGAGTTTCCTTATCCTTTCCTTTAAAGCCAATCAGCAACCGACCGTTCTTTACTTCAGTCGTCGTGGTCTTCACGTATTTCTCCAGACCTTCCATCTTTAAAGAATACGCATTGCTTTGAGTAAAATAAACCGTAGCCACCGAAGTCACCTCAATAGAAGAGAACGTAGCTACTTTACGAACTTCACTCACTTTTGAATTCTGTGCCCATGCGCCGATGGCACCTGCAAATGCCAACGTCAATGCGATGACAACACCTATTATATTTATCTTCATATACTCTTATTTTTAGTAGGATGATTATTTATTGAAAAACGAATAAAACCTTCACCGGGAATAGAGATGCGTTTTATTGCACCTGCCGACCGTCGAAGAAATGAATCGTGCGACTGGTTTGTTTGGCTTGTTCTTCATTGTGAGTAACCATTACAATGGTACGCCCGTCTTCTTTGTTGAGTTGATGCAACAACTCCATGACCTCTGCACCCATCTTAGAATCCAAGTTACCGGTAGGTTCATCGGCAAGAAGGATCTCCGGATTTCCGATAATGGCACGAGCCACGGCTACACGCTGGCACTGCCCTCCGGAGAGTTGTGTAGGCATGTGGCGCATACGATGCCCCAATCCTATTTTGTTCAATACTTCTTCTGCCAGACGACGACGCTCCTTGGCAGATATTTTTCTATATAATAAAGGTAATTCTACATTATCTAATACATTCAGCGAGTTTATTAAGTGGAAAGATTGGAACACAAAACCTAACTTTTGGTTACGGAAAGCCGCCAGCTCTTTATCTTTCATTCCGTCCACCTTGGTGTTTGCAATCTCAATCGTACCACTGGTCGGCGCATCCAGCAATCCCATCACATTCAGCAGGGTGGACTTGCCGCAACCTGACGGCCCCATAATGCTGAGGAACTCTCCTTTATTCACTTCAAGATTTACATTCTCCAACGCTACGGTTTCGATTTCGTTCGTACGATAAATTTTGTGGATACCCGTTAATTTAATCATAATGGTTCGTATTTAATTGTTATTATTCTATCTTGGTATAGGCTATGAAAACTCCAATTAGCAACTATTTGAGTTTCAGCTTAGTTTTATTCTTGTACTGGTTCATATCACTCACCACTACTTCATCACCCGGTTGCAAACCACTGATCACTTCTACAAATTCAAAATTCGAGTCGCCTAACTGAACTTTACGTTTCACAATTTCTTTATCCGAATTGCGCACAAAGAGTTCGTATTCTCCACGTCCCACGTAGTAAGAAGCATTCATGATACGCATCACATCTTCTTTGACAGCATTCATCACATAGACATCTGTTTTCAAACCGGAACGAAGACGACGGTTGTTATTTTCATTCAACTGTACGGTAAAGGAAATCACTCCATTCTTTGAAAGCGGTGTCACACTACTTACCGAGCCTTCCAACCTCTCACTGCCAATCTTCACAACAGCCTTGCCACCAGCCGCTACACGGTCACCATAGGTATCGGCAATTTCCCCCTCTACTTTGAAATGACTCAAATCAGAGATGACGGCAATCTGCGTGCCTTCGGGAACCTGCGCACCAATTTGATTATTAATATAGGTTAGGATAGCCTTTCGGGGTGAACGTACCTGCGCGTCATCCAACGTACGCTTGGTTTCTGCCAGACTCTTCTTGAAGATGCTGAATTCCAGCTCTTGTACTTTATATTCGGCAGCCAACACCTCTTTTTCATTGACATATTGCTGTTTCAGTTGTTCGTATTCCAATTGTTGCACATTATAGCTGAGTTCTGCCTGACGCACTTTATCTGTGGTGCCGGAACCGAGACTGTCGAGGTACTGCTCATTCCGTAGTTCCACTTTCATGCGGTTCAACTTCATGGCCTCCACTTTTATTTTCATCTGCAAGTCATTCAGTTTGGTCTGGTTGTTTACCTGAAGCTGTTTCAGTTTGTAGCTGCGCATCTGTTCCTCGTCCAGCTGTTTGTTATAATCGTTTTCTGCACTTTGCAAGTCCAGTTTCAGAATAGGCGTACCGATATCTACACTGTCTCCCCCTTTCTTATATACTTCCAGAATGCGGGTATGGATAGGTGAATTGATAATCTCTTCAAAGGCAGGGACTACCTTTCCGGAAGCACTTACACTGACTTCAATGGTACCATTGTCCACTTTTGAAAAAACGAGGTCATTCTCCTTCACTCCGGTACGCATCAGCGAGATAAGTACACTGACTCCTACGATGCCTGCCACAGCCATGCCGCCATAACGAATGATCTTCTTAGTACGTTCCTTTTTACGAACTTCTTTTGGAATTTCTCTATCCATATCTTTGTTGATGAGTTAACTATTAATGAACATTGTACTCTCTTCTATACGAAATCTGTGCCACAATCGTAAACGATTGAATATAAACCTATAAGAATAAAACAAGAGTGTCCGAAAATGAACACTTTGTACATTTTCGGATAATCACATGCTATTTTCTACGCCAATATCCCCTCAAAAGAACCGGGTGGAACAAGAAATTATTCCGCTCCTTGCTTTGTATCCGAATCGAATGGATTATCTTTACACTTCATTACAACATTTTCTGTTTTTAGCATCTATCAATATCGCCATTAATGTATACTATAAAACTTCAATGATTATGAACGTAAAAAACATCTTCTTTTCATCTACTCTGTTGTTGGCTCTATGTGGTAGCATACAAGCACAAAACACTCAAGTAATTGCTCACCGCGGCTTCTGGAATGTTCCTGGTTCTGCACAAAACTCACTTGCCGCATTGACCAAGGCCGATTCCATCCACTGTTACGGATCTGAATTTGATGTGTGGCTCACTGCCGACAATCGACTGGTCGTAAACCATGATGAAACATTCAAAGGGGTAACGATGCAAAACGCCACAGAAAAAGTATGCACCGCCGTACAACTGGATAACGGCGAACCACTCCCCACCCTGCAACAGTACTTGGAAGAAGCCCAAAAATTGAAAACTCGCCTCATTTTAGAATTGAAAGGACATAAAACCCCTGAGCAAGAAACACGGGCGGTAGAAGGTATTGTAAAAATGATGAAAGCCATGGAACTGGAAAATCGTACCGAATACATCACCTTTTCCCGACATGCCACAAAAGAATTCATCCGCCTCGCACCCAAAGGTACGCCCGTTTATTATCTGACCGGAGATGTTACACCCAAAGAACTCAAAGAATGGGGCTGTGCCGGTGCTGACTATCACTTCAGCGTATTCAAGAAAAACCCGCAATGGATAAAGGAATGCCACGACCTTGGCATGAAGGTAAATGTCTGGACAGTCAATGAAGCGTCAGATATAGAATGGCTCATGAATGAAGGAGTCGATTTCATCACTACCAATGAACCTATCTTGGTACAGGAAATCTTAAAGAAGAAGTAGAATTACACAATACATTTAGAAGCTATAATAAGGGAATTCATTTCATTATGAAATGATATTGATGAATTTTTATTTCAAAAAGATAAGTATTCACCAATTATCAAATCATATTTCTTGTTTAGACTCAAACAAAATCAGTTGGTTGATTACAGTTTATACAAAAAACATAGCTCATTCCATTAAATTGAAATTCAAAACATCCTATATTTGCATCGACTGAAAGTTTAAGTAGAAACAAATAGAAAATAGACACTATTTCAAGTAATCAATAAAACAAAAGAAGTATATTTGCATCAAAATAAAACAAAAGGATACATTCATTCACCAACAAAGCGCATAATGGCAAGAATCATCAAATTTACCAAAATGCATGGTATAGGAAACGATTACATCTATATAGATACGACCAGATACCCCATCGAGAATCCCGAAACACTTGCAAAACGATGGAGTACACCTCACACAGGCATCGGAAGTGACGGACTGGTACTTATCGAACATTCCCAACAAGCTGATTTCAGTATGCGCATTTTCAACGCCGATGGTTCAGAAGCTATGATGTGTGGCAATGCCAGTCGATGCATAGGCAAGTATCTTTACGATCATGCACTCACTCGGAAAACAGAAGTCGCTCTTGAAACACGATCGGGAATCAAACTCTTGAAACTGCATGTTGCAACAGATGGAAAAGTAGACAAGGTCACTGTTGATATGGGGATACCTGCTGAAGAACCGATAGCTTATCACTCCCAAGGTGCCAAACCCATGAAAGAGCACCCTATAGAAGTGAATGGAGTGCGTTATATCGGAACCACGATATCTATGGGAAATCCTCATTTGGTTATTTTTGTAAATGACCTGGCCTCCATAAATCTTGCGGAAATTGGTCCGAAACTAGAAAACCATCCTTTCTTTCCTACACGGACCAATGTAGAGTTTGCTCAAATATTGAGTGAAGGAAAAATCAGGATGCGCGTTTGGGAGCGAGGATCAGGAATCACTCAAGCCTGCGGCACAGGAGCCTGTGCCACAGCTGTAGCAGCATTCCTCACCGGCCGCGCCGGTAGAAATTCAGTCATCAAGATGGATGGCGGTTCACTAGCCATTGAATGGAACATTGCCACCAAGCACGTATGGATGACAGGAGAAGCAATTCATGTGTTCGATGGAGAAATAGAAATGGCAGACAACGCTTAAAACAACAATTATATGGCATTAGTCAACGAACATTTTTTAAAACTTCCGGGTAGTTACTTATTTTCAGACATAGCTAAAAAGGTAAATACGTTTAGGATAACTCACCCCAAACAAGAAATCATCCGTTTGGGTATCGGAGACGTCACCCGGCCACTGCCACCAGTTTGCATTGAGGCGATGCATAAGGCAGTAGAAGAGATGACAGACGCACGAACCTTTCGCGGCTACGGTCCAGAACAAGGTTATGATTTTTTGATTGAAGCCATCATCAAACACAATTACACACCACGAGGCATTCACTTCAGTCCAAGAGAAGTTTTCATCAACGACGGCGCCAAAAGTGATACCGGAAATATCGGAGACATTCTGCGACACGACAATAGCGTAGGCGTGACTGACCCCATCTACCCGGTCTATATTGACAGTAATGTGATGTGCGGACGCGCCGGAGTTTTGGAGGAAGATGGCAAATGGAGCAACGTAACTTATATGCCCTGCACCGCCGAAAATGATTTCATACCGGAGATACCCAACAAACGGATCGACTTGGTCTATCTCTGCTATCCGAACAACCCTACAGGTACTACTTTAACCAAATCTCAACTGAAAAAATGGGTGGATTATGCGCTGGCTAATGATACGCTTATTCTGTTTGATGCCGCTTACGAAGCTTTCATTCAGGAAGAGAATGTACCCCACTCTATCTACGAAATTAAAGGAGCCAAAAAATGTGCCATCGAGTTCCGTAGCTTTTCAAAGACTGCCGGCTTCACAGGGATACGCTGTGGCTACACCATCGTACCCAAAGAGCTGACTGCTGCCACTCTCGAAGGAATACGCATTCCACTCAATCAATTATGGAACCGTCGCCAATGTACCAAATTCAATGGAACCAGTTACATCACCCAACGGGCTGCAGAGGCTATCTACACTCCGGAAGGCAAGCGACAAATAAAGGAAACGATTGATTATTATATGACCAACGCCCGGACCATGAAAGAAGGACTCGAAGCGGCCGGACTGAAAGTGTATGGTGGCGTAAACGCCCCTTATCTCTGGCTAAAAACTCCGAATGGTATAGGTTCTTGGCGCTTTTTTGAACAAATGCTGTATGAAGCGAACGTAGTAGGCACACCGGGTATTGGATTTGGTCCCAGTGGTGAGGGATATCTCCGGCTAACCGCCTTTGGCAAACACGAAGATTGTGTAGAAGCCATGAAACGTATCCGCAACTGGCTCAGATAATCCGAAAAGATAGTTTAAGCGCTACACTATAAAAAGAAACAAAATGAATCATCCGCTTTTTTTTTAAAACTAAAAGGTAAAAAGAATGAAAACAAAACACGTAAAATTAGGAGTATTAGCCATGGTGTTCTCATCCATGATGCTACCTTCCAAGGCTAATGCTCAAGACAAAGTAGAAGCATCAGTAGGCATTGATTTGGTAAGCGGTTATATCTGGCGTGGTCAGGATTTAGGAGGTGTCAGTCTTCAGCCAAGTGCATCTATTGCTTATAAAGGTTTCTCATTGGAAGCCTGGGGTTCAGTAGGAATCGAGAGTAAGGACGACAAGGAGCTGGATCTTACTTTAGGTTATTCAACCGGAGGTTTCAGTGTGTCGATCACCGATTATTGGTTCAATAGCGGTCCAGGGTACTTCCATTACGGTGCCCGAAACACGGCTCATTTATGGGAGGGACAGATAGGTTATGACTTTGGTCCTCTGGCTGTAAACTGGTACACTAATTTTGCCGGAGCCGACGGATGGAATAAAAAAGGAGACAGAGCTTACTCTTCTTATATTTCTTTGGCTGCTCCCTTTAAATTAGGAGGTCTGGATTGGACAGCCGAAGTTGGAGCTACTCCGTGGGCTACCGATTTTTACAGTGCCAATGGGTTCGCAGTATGCGACGTCAGCTTAGGAGTAAGCAAAGAAATTAAGATTACCGACTCATTTTCTCTCCCCTTATTTGCCAAAGCTACCTGGAACCCGAGAACAGAAGGTGCCTACTTCGTAGCAGGAATCAGTTTTTAAGAACTAATTGTAAAG
>CALYZE010000075.1 GCA_945607605.1 uncultured Bacteroides sp. | reverse complement strand
TTCTTTACTGACACAGTTTAAATTACAATCTCGTTGTAAGTTTAAAAATACTGCATGATCCTATTAAGGGGTGTCACACACATTGCGACACACCCTCCTTTTTTATTGTATGTTCCGAAAGATTACCAGTTCGGATTCTGCTCTAATTTAATAGAGGGATCTCCCAATTGTTCACTCTTACTCTTGTACAAAGATATCTGTCCTGTCGGAATAGGATAAAGATAATCTTTTTCTTCATAAGCACGCAACAATGAAGCGGCCTGGATAGGTTTGATATAGCCGGCATTACCTTCACGGTCCAAAACTACGTCTTTCAAGTCATCAATGGTGTATGAAGTTCCGTTGGCCTGGTTATATTCTTTCAAATAAGCATCTTTATCCAACCATGCGCCCAAGTTCAACTTTTTATTGATCTTCATATCTGCATAATGCAACTTACCCCAACGGCGGATATCATCGAAGCGAATACCCTCGTACACCAACTCAATGCGTCTTTCACGACGTACTTCCCAAAGGATAGGAGACACTTCGTAATCACCCGCTATCTCCGGATTACCCAAATCACGGTCCGGATCATTGATAACCACTCCTTTTACACTAAAGTTATTTCCACTTAGTGTTACAGAAGGCATATTTACAGAAGTTCTCTTACGGATTTCATTAATGGTAATATCCAGATCATTCTGTGACAAAGTGTAAGCTCCCATATCATGCAATTCTGCGGCAGCTTCC
Organism: uncultured Bacteroides sp.; assembly: GCA_945607605.1. Taxonomy (GTDB): domain Bacteria; phylum Bacteroidota; class Bacteroidia; order Bacteroidales; family Bacteroidaceae; genus Bacteroides. The sequence continues at coordinate 8,892 of CALYZE010000075.1, read as the reverse complement.
AAATAGTTCAGCAACACTTCATTCAATTTCATGATAGGTGCATCGGTAGTATTGGTATTACTTTGCCCGGCCGCAGTATTGAACAAATCTTCATTAATAAAACGAGTACCGAAATAACCGCCAATACCATATACAGCACCGGCAATACCATTCAGTCGTACCCCTTCAGAGTCAATATTAGCCGCCAAGCGCGGATCCCGATTAGCCATTTCATCTTTGAAAACTTTATCACCTTTAAATGCAGTATTTCCTTCTTGATGAATCGGTAGTCCATTATTAGTCAAGTAACTATCAACCAAATCTTTGGAAGGCCCGTTACCCAATGTTTGCTCTGACTGCCATGACATTTCGGCATGAGTCAGAATCCCCTCTACATAAGAACGATACAATATCATCTCAGGGTTATTGCCCAAATCAAGTGAAATTGTCAATGCTTTATAATCACTTGAGATTTGATATTTCTGAGTACTCATGACCCTATTGGCGGCTGTCTTCGCAGCTTCCAAATACTTCTTGGCCAGTTCAGTGTTTTTTTCACGATATTTTTGCCAAGTCCCCTCAAACAACATAATACGGGACTCAAAAGCATTTACCACATGACGGTTTACACAAAGACCGTCGGTTCCATCAGACTCTCTTACGTTTACAGCTGCAAATTCCAAGTCATCCAATACCTTGTCCATAACCAGACTTCTGGAATCCCTACCTTTATAAAGGGCCTTTTCATCTGTATTATCTACCACATGGTCATAATATGGAACATCACCAAACATACGCACCAAACGAGCATATTCCATGCCACGGAAGAACCGTGCTACACCCATCCAGTGTTTCTTCACCTCTTCGGGCAGAGTTGAGCCTTCAAGTCCGTCACATACAAGATTAATACGGCGGACATTTGCAAAAGACCAGTTTCCACCAGTGGCAGGAGCTGTATTGGTAAAGAAAGTAGCTTCTTTTTGTGCCAGATCATCCACCCAATTGGCAACATTAGTGCCATCAAAAAAGTCTGATTTCACCCAACCACTCTCATAACCAGCAAAATAAATGTCATACCAACCATATATTGTAGAACGGATATTGTTCTCACTGTTATAAAAATCCGCACTATTCTCTATCTGGTCCATAGGCGGACGATCCAAAAAGTCCGAGCAGGAAGAAAGACCGGCGGCCAATGCTAAAACTGCAAATATCTTTGTTTTCATAATTTTATTAGAATGTAAGTTGAACACCAAATGAAATTGTTCTCATAAACGGATAGCTCTTTCCAAATTTGTACTCACCATTAGAGGCAGCCGCTTTCTCTGTTGTTTCTGGGTCAACCGGAATATTGGTATGGTCGAATTCAAATACATTTTCTGCGCTGACATAGATACGACCACTTGTGAAAGTCATCGCTTTCATCCATTTTTCCGGAACTGTATAACCCAATGTAATATTCTTACAACGCAGATAGGACATGTTCTGCAAATAACGGGTCTGACGCAAGAAGTTCTGGCCGTTGTTTATCCAAGAATGGGAAGTAGGCGTAGGATAGAATGCATCCGTATTTTCCGGAGTCCAATAATCCATCTGATGTTCCAACCAACCTTCACCCGGCATAAATCCCGGAATACCAGTCTGGCCGACAGACCATACATCTCTTGATCCAATACCTTGGAAGAAAGTACTGAAGTCAAAATCTTTATATGTCAATGCGACAGAGAAACCATATTCAAAATTAGGCAAGGTATTACCAATACGCTTCAAGTCGCCATGATCTTCCAGGGTCTGTTCACCATAAGTAATTTCACCGTCACCATCCAAATCCTTGTATTTCACATCACCCGGGCCATATTTAAATGCTCCAGTTTCATACAATGCCTGTGAAGGAACTTTATTGGTGTCAATAAACCACTTTCCATCCGCATCCTGATAACAATCTTCATATTGGAACAAACGGTCTGTTTCATACCCCCAGATTTCGCCGATAATCTTGCCTTCATAATTACCATAAATATTCTTGTTCGGATTATTGTACTTCGTGATTTTTTCACGAATCTTGGACAATGTTGCACGCGCCGTCAAGCCGAGTCCACACGCAAATTGCTTATTATAATCTATTGCCAATTCAAATCCACGTCCCTGCAACTCTCCGGAGTTTACCTTAGGCATCGTCGTGCTTCCGAAAGTAGAAGGCAAAGTTTCACCGGGCGAATGCATATCAGAGGTAGTACGCTGATACCAGTCAAAACTAATACCAAGTGCATTATTAAAAAAACGAGCGTCAAAACCCACGTCAATAGTGGTAACACGTTCCCAGGTCAACGACGGAGAAACGACGGAGGGAACACCGATATAAGGCATCTGTTTGCCATCTATCACCCATCCGGAAGATTTGTTCACAGACATTACAGAAAGGAAAGAATTGGCAGCTACATCCTGGTTACCAATTGTACCCCAAGAGCCACGTACTTTAAAATCTGAAAGTACAGGTTTTGCCCATTTCATGAAAGCTTCTTCACTCAAACGCCATCCTGCAGAAACAGAAGGGAACAATGCCCATTGGTTTCCTGAAGGAAATTTAGAAGAGCCATCATAACGCGCATTGACCTCAAGAAGGTATTTACCCATATAGTCATAGTTGACACGTCCGAAGAAACCAGCCGCTGCAAAATCATTATGATAAGTAGTACCATCTACATACTGATCTCCAATTGCCAGATTAATTTCCGGTTTGTCAAAGTTTACCAATGTACGACGGTCTGAGCTATGCCCTATCTTTTCACGGGTCTCGGCATCCATACCCACCATTACTTTCAAATTATGCTTTTGCACAAAAGTCTTTTCATAGGTAGCATAAGCCTTGAAAGTATTGGACATTGTATATCGGCTACGCTCAACCACACGGTTATGAGTAGCGCCATAAAAGCTTGAATTATAAGTCAAAGGATTACTGCTATTGAACATATCCCAACCGCTGACTTCACCGCCATTACGTTTCTGATAATCATTGAGCAAAGCAAAAGTATAGTCAAAATTGATAGCCAAATCTTTAATCGGGTTGATAGTAGTTCCTAGATTGACACGCGTAAAGTTATTAGTCAAACTTTCACGGTTAGCCTGAGAAATTTCAGTCATAGCCGAACGGAAAGGCGTTCCTTGATAATCAGCGTAGGGATAGAAAGAAGGCCAACGCAACAGATAATACCAAACGTCCGTATAACCGCTCGTGTATTGATACGGTTCTGATTTCGTGGAACGGGAAAACATTACATTTGCCCTGACAGACCACCAGTCACGAATTTGCGTGTTGACATTGGCATTGAAGTTATAGCGATCATACTCGTCCGTATTAACTTTCAAAATACCTTTCTGGTTCAAGTACCCCAAACTGATATTATAGGTTGTCTTATCACTACCGCCACTGACAGAAAGATTATGCTTTTGTTGAGGAGTCCAATCTTTCATAAACATATCCAGCGGGTCAAATTGACGATAGAAATAATACTTGCCACCACGCTCTTCAAAGTCTCTGCCTAACTGCATTTCACCCAGTTCATCTTGTGACATGCCTCCATAGGTATCATACCATTCTCTCATTTTCTCTACAGCCAACTCATCAACATTGTAGCCTATGGAACTAACTGTTGAAGCCCCATTTCTTTTGGCTGCAAGCAACATAGCCTGTGCTCCTTCATAACTTTTAGCCACTTGCGGCATTACAGTCGGAGTACTCCACGAGAAGTTGTTAGAGTAACTAACGCGCGATTTATCATTTTTCTTGCCCGTTTTTGTAGTTATTAAAACCACGCCCCAAGCCGCACGAGTACCATAAATAGATGCAGAAGCAGCATCCTTCAGTACCGAGATACTGGCTATATCATCCGGATTCACCAAACTCAAACTGGGAACCTCCACGTTATCTACCAGAATCAACGGACTTGTTCCTTCCGTAGCACTCAAGGAACCAGTAGCACCACGCAGTTTGATATTAGAATCCACACCAATACCACCTACATTCGTTGTAATGCTCAAACCCGGAGTAATGCCTTGCAGAGCTTTTGCAATATCCGTCACAGGACGGCTTGCAATAGCTTCCTGAACATCCACATTGGCCACCGCACCGGTCAAGTTAACCTTTTTCTGTGAGCCATAACCCACAACTACAACTTCATCCAACAATTCGCTGTCTTCTTTCAAAACCACCCGCATATTCCGAGTTGCTTTAAGTTCTAAAGTTTGAAATCCGACAAATGAGATTTTTAAAACAGCATCTGGCTTTACATCCAAGGTAAACCTACCATCCACATCAGTAATGCAACCATTGGTAGTACCTTTTTCTACAATACTGGCGCCAATAACAGGTTCACCATTAGCGTCCGTTACAATCCCCGATACACTTTGGTTTTGTAACTGTTCCGTAATTCCTAAAGAACTACCTAAAGCAGTTGGGGCAGCCATTGCATTATTGCTACATAAAAATAATGCACTTATTGCTACCGCAGTAAGGAACTTGCCACTAGCCAGTTCCCATCTTTTGCGATCTTCATTCATAAATAATTGATGATTTTGTTAATAAAAAATAGCTTTCCTAAAATTAGGATAAGGGTAAAAATAACATGAAACAGTATAACTATTCCTTTATCAGTCTTTCATTAGTCCATAGGCATTTTCTTTGTTTAAAGGTTCACAACTTTATATATTAACTAATTTAAACATTTATTGTCACATTATTGAATAATTGCATAATAAGTAGTATCTTTATCTCATAATAAATACATTATGAGATTTGTAAAATTAACAAAGGAAGAAAAGACAGAATTGGAGAAATTGTATAAAACAAGTCCGAATTCCGTGGTTCGTCAGCGTAGTCTGAGTTTGTTATACTCAAACGAACAGCGTTCTATCGCGCAGGTTAGCAAACTGGTTCGCCTTTCGCGTCGTACCATAGAGCGTTTATTTAATGCATGGGAAGCGTCGTCCGATAAGTATAGTACACTTTCCATTGCAGAGGGTCGGGGAGCTAAGGTTAAGTTGTCATATGTTACAGAGCTGTTACCTGGTTTGCTTAAAGATCATAACCGTAACCTAAACCCCATACTTGATGAACTAGAAAAAACGCATAATATCACCGTCTGTAAATTAACCTTACAGAATTTTTTTAAAGATAAAAGGTTATAGCTGGAAGCGGTGTCGGTTATCTTTAAAAAAGTTCCGCAATCAGGAGTTATTCGACAAACAGAAACACGAAATAAAGCAACTTATGACCTTACATGAAGATGGTTACATCGATCTGTATTTTGGAGATGAGTCGCATTTCGGACTAAATCTCAATGTGCCTTATGTATGGCAGCATAAAGATACTCCTATTCTGTTGTCTTCTAAAAGAGTTCAACGGTTATCTGTCTTCGGATTGATGACTTCTGGTTGTGAGCTGTTTTACAGAATGATTGAAGGTGTCACCAATTCGGCGGATGTAATTGCGGCTTTAGATGAATTCGCCCATATCATTCCGAAAAAAACGGTTGTCATATTGGATAATGCTCCCGTACATAGAAGTAAAGTATTCAAAAAGAAAATAAAAGAATGGGAAGAGCTGGACTTATACATTTATTTCCTGCCGCCTTACTCTCCTGAACTTAATAAAGTAGAAATTCTCTGGCGGTTCATTAAATACAAATGGTTGCCTTACGATGCCTTTCTTAATTTTAAAAATCTCAAAGAACGCTTGAACAAAGTGCTCCAAGAATTTGGAACAAAATACGTCATTAATTTTAACTGACTACTTATATCTCTTTTTTTCTCTTTTTTACCAAGTTCTCATTGAACTTAATATATATTTATTAAAAATTATTTTTTCCAGTTATCAACTTTATTGACTGACTTAAGAGATAAAACTTGTTATTAGCAAAGGTATCAAAACTGTATGGAAATAATTCATTCCTTTCAACGTAGCAAAGATATGTTTTTATTTAATATCATGAACATTCATTTGCATATTTTTAACCTTGCAATTAAAGTTTTGCAATTACGACTGATGCGTTAATTTTTTAATTCCAATTGTAACAGGTTGATTATATAGGGTTCACTGAATAACATTTCACCCAACTACTGCATAATTTAGTTTTCTAGCTCTTCCCTCCAATAGTTGGGTAATAATCGACTGATTTTTCAATAAATTGCTCACCAAAGCCAACAGCCAAAGAAGCTCCCTTAGGAACTTCATTACATTCTTGACGAAGTAGCACATACCTGTCCAACAGTTGGCCGTTTGAGGAAACTTTGCCCGGATGTTATTTGCTCGGTAGACTCGCTTCCCCGTACCAAACGTGGCTTCAATTTCGTTTCTCTGACTCACAGACTTTGCCATTTTGATTTGGTGTTCAGGGTCTTGGTTCTTAGGAGGTCTACCCAGCGGTTTACCCATAACCTATTAATCTGAAGAAGAGAAAAGTGCCTAACTAGTAGGAAACAACTTATTAAATACAAGAAGGAAACGTGTTCTCTGTTAGGAGAGATCTCTGTTCCAAGGCTGGGAACACATATCCGCAACCTTGGAATACGCATCCCTAACCTTGGAACAAGCGTTCGTAAGCTATGAATAAACTTTCCATTGAACTTATCTTGAAGTTGAAGAATGGCTGTCCGATCAAACAAGAAAGCCAGTGCAGTGCTTAAATAAAATACGCCCAATCTTACATCTTCGGATGTAAAACTAGGTGCATTTAGGGTTTACTGAATAACATTTCACCCAACTACTGCATAATTTAGTTTTCTAGCTCTTCCCTCCAATAGTTGGGTAATAATCGACTGATTTTTCAATAAATTGCTCACCAAAGCCAACAGCCAAAGAAGCTCCCTTAGGAACTTCATTACATTCTTGACGAAGTAGCACATACCTGTCCAACAGTTGGCCGTTTGAGGAAACTTTGCCCGGATGTTATTTGCTCGGTAGACTCGCTTCCCCGTACCAAACGTGGCTTCAATTTCGTTTCTCTGACTCACAGACTTTGCCATTTTGATTTGGTGTTCAGGGTCTTGGTTCTTAGGAGGTCTACCCAGCGGTTTACCCATAACCTCTATATCCAACTCTTTCATTATGTTTCTGTTAGCGCGATTCAAGTAAATCTTATCTGCAAAAACTCTGCGAGGTAGATATCCAAAGCGTTTTTGATACAGTTCGATTTGTAGCTATAAATCTTGAGACTCATTATAAGCATCCCGGCTGTGATGGTCAATGAAAGTATAGCCATAGGTAATGCTAACTCCCATCTTGGCTCCAAACTCTGTCGGTGCTTTTGACTTTCCACGAACAATGGGACGAATGTGAGGCTGGAAGATGCTGATGATACGATCTTTGCAGGTGTGTACATTGTTCTTAAACAGGTCGTTTTGCTGATGATACATAGTGATGATAGCACGCAGGGTTCGTTTTTCAAAACGTTTCAGTCCATCTAAAAGCTGTGAACCATGAATAGCCACTAAATGGGTAAAGCTTTGTATATCCCGATAGAGATAGGTCAACATCTTTGATTTAGAATTACTACTGATGCGTTAACTTTTTAATTTCAACCGTAACTGGTTGATTACATATAAGATACAAGCGCTCTTTGATTTTTTGATTTGAATTGACCTTAGCTTTGCATCCTTACAAATTGCAAGGTTATGAATTCAGGCAAGCATGTTTTCTCTCAGCTATTAGAGTTTGTTGACAGATATGAGTTTGCTAAATGCGTCAAACGCTATAATGGTGACTATCGTGTCAGAGACTTCAACTGTTGGAATCAGTTTGTACAGTTGTTTTTCGGACAACTTACATCTTTGAATTCTTTACGGGATATTTGTCTTTGTCTCAAAGCCCATAAGCGAAAGCTTTATCATTTAGGAATAAAGCAACATGCAAATCAATCAACCATTTCACGAGCCAGTGAGAGTCGAGACTGGCGGATCTTTGCCGATTTGGGAGATTATCTCATAAAATTAGTTCGTCCACTTTATATGGATTCATTCATTCCTAATATCAACATTGATAACGAGATATTTGCACTGGATTCTACAACTATTTCTTGTAGTATCAATCTTCTAACATGGGCTGAGGGAAAATACAGCAAAGGAGCCGTCAAAGTCCATACTTTGATTGATTTGCGAGGCAGTATTCCGACTTTTATCCTCATTACTGATGGAAAGTACCATGACAGTAATGCTCTTGATGAGATAATCCCCATACCTGAGGCTATTTACCTTATGGATAAAGCATATGTTGATTTTGAAGCGTTGTATCGTATGCATACATGTGAATCCTTCTTTGTTACAAGGGCGAAATCAACATTAAGATATAATGTGATTGAGCAAAATTACAACATAGACGAAACCACAGGGCTAAGAACCGATAAAACAATTATGCTTACTGTAGCAAAGTCCAAAAAACTCTATCCGGAGAAATTGAGATTAGTCGAATTTCATGATCAGGAAAAAGATAATGAACTTGTCTTTCTGACCAACAATTTCGATGTATCTGCGATGGAAGTAGCCTATTTGTATAAGAACAGATGGCAAGTGGAGACTTTTTACAAGTGGATAAAACAAAATCTGACCATCAAAAAGCTTTGGGGGCATTCGCCAAATGCTGTCAGGACTCATATTTGGATCGCTATCTGCACATACTTGATAGTCGCATATGTAAAGCATTCGCTCAAAAGCACGCTCTCTATTTATGAGATTATGCAAATACTGGGAATATCAGCGTTTGACAAAACTCTGATAAGAGAACTACTATCCGAATTCCAAATCAATTCAAAACAAAATATCAAAGAACAATTGAATTTATTTAATTCAAATTTTTAACGCATCAGCAGTAATTGGATAGCAATAATAGAGCATCAATATTCAGAATACAAAAAGTGACGGAAA
>CALYZE010000074.1 GCA_945607605.1 uncultured Bacteroides sp. | reverse complement strand
CTATACCAATAAATGATAAACTCCACCCACCAATGCTTTCACCACTCCCTTCATCTCCAATTCAAAAAGCAAGCTACTCATGCGATTGACCGGAAGATCTGTTTCCACCACCAATGCATTGATGTGAAGATCGCCCTGACAAGTCAGAACACGTACCACCCGCTCTTCTTCCTCTGATAATTCCGGGAAGAGGTCACGCTGAATACCTTCCGGTTTCTCTACCTTTGCAACAGGCATCCATCCCATAGCACGGACAAACTCTTCCGCAGATTGGACCAGTGCCGCTTTAGTATCACGAATCAATTGATTACAACCAATGGAGGAAGCATCCGACACTCGGCCGGGTAGAGCGAAACAGTCACGATGATAATCTACTGCCAGATCGGCCGTAATAAGCGAACCCCCTTTTTCTGCAGATTCCACAACCACCGTAGCATCACACATGCCCGCTACGATACGGTTCCGACTGACGAAGTTGAATCGATCAGGATTGGTCTCAGTCAGAAACTCGGTCAGCAAGCCCCCATCCGTCAACATATCAATGGCTGTTTTGCGGTGTACATACGGATAGATACGATCTAACCCGTGCGCCAGTACCGCCACGGTAGAAAGTTGATTTGCCAGAGCAGCACGATGTGCGTGGATATCAATACCATATGCCAGCCCGCTCACTACCAATACATCGGGACAAAGTGCTGCCAGTTCATGTAAAAAGTCGGAACAGAACTGTTTGCCGTAATCCGTAGCACGACGCGTACCTACCATATTTATCACCCGCAGACGATTGAAATCGGTGTTCCCTTTGAAAAATAGCACAAGAGGAGCGTCATCACACTCTCGCAGTCGGGAAGGATAAGCCTCTTCTTTCAACGTCAGACAAGAGATACGGTTTTTCTCCACAAATTCCATCTCTTGCTCGGCACGAAGAAAGGCGGCAGGACAGTCGAGCGAAGCTACGGTATGGGGGTTTATACCCGGAAGAATTTCAGGAAGATTCTTACGATTCCGAAACACTTCGGCAGCACTACCCATACCCTCTACTAAACGCTTTGCCCCGATATGTCCTATACCGGGGCAAAGCGTAAGAGCTATACTACAAATGTGTTCGTCACTGTTCATGGTCGAGGTAAGGTGCAAAAATATGGTCAAATAATTCGCTGTCACTCAAACGCCCGTTGACCACACATACCGTTTCAACCACCGCCTTAATGGCTATCTTATTATCATTTTTACGAAAAATATCTTGATAGAAAACATATTTGATACCCTCCTTCTTCATATAGAGCTTTGAAATAAATTCATCTCCACTCTTTAGAGGAGTCTTGAACGCCATGTTGATGCGCGCTACTACCGGGTCCACTCCCTCCTCATGAAGTTTGGCAAAACTAACACCTGCACTTAACAGGAATTCATGCCGCGTATGTTCCAGGTAATGTTGATAATTGGCATTATTGACAATGCCTTGCAGGTCGCATTCGTAATCGCGCACCTTCATCTCCAACTCATATATATAGTTCACGCCTATGCTATTTACTATTTAAGACTTATCCTCGCTTTTTCTCTATATCCAGTCCCTTAAACTTCTTCAGTTCTTCTACAGAAACCAGCTTATACAATTTGTCATTGGGACGAATTTTAGTCGATTTCATCGAGAAGTGCTGTCCTTTTTTCACCGTTTGTACCGACTCTAAGTCCACACGTGCTTCCTCCAAAGTAAGAAATTCAGCACCGGTGGTAGGACCGGTTATCAAGAGTTTATCGCCTACACTTACCTCAGCAGCCTCCACCAAAAACTCGGCAACACCTATATTACCAAAATAGCGGATACCTTTGCCTACATAGATCTTACGCTCTGTAGCCGCAGAACCGTAGTTCTTGGTCCATTCGCCCAAACGTTGTCCCAGATAGTAACCATCCCAGAAACCACGATTGAACACAGTCTTCAGACGCTCGTCCCAAGCATCAATCTTTTCATCCGTGAACGTACCATCCAGATACGCACGAATCGCTTCTTTGTAACATTCCACCACAGTGCGCACATACTCAGGGCCACGAGCACGTCCTTCAATCTTGAATACACGTACACCCGCATCCAGCATCTTATTCATGAAATGGATGGTCTTCAAATCCTTTGGAGACATGATATATTGGTTGTCAATATCCAGTTCCACATTCGACTCTTTGTCGTGTACCGTATAACTACGGCGGCAAACTTGCATGCAAGCACCCCGGTTGGCAGAATGATTCATCTCGTGTAAGGAAAGGTAGCACTTGCCTGACACTGCCATGCAAAGGGCTCCGTGACAGAACATCTCAATACGTATCTGTTCTCCACTAGGGCCACAAATATTTTCTTCCTGAATATGACGGTAGATTTCGGCTACCTGCTCCAGATTTAACTCACGTGCCAGCACCACTACATCTGCAAACTGAGCATAGAAACGAAGGGATTCCACATTAGAAATATTCAATTGTGTGGAAAGGTGTACTTCCTGTCCTATCTGACGGGCATAGCTCATCACTGCCACATCTGCCGCAATAATTGCTGAAATGCCTGCCTGCTTGGCAGCATCCACAATCGTACGCATCAACGTAACATCCTGATCGTAAATAATGGTATTCACCGTAAGATAACTCTTCATTCCATGTTCATCACAGGTCCGGGCTATCTCGCGCAAATCATCAATCGTAAACGTATGGGCCGAACGGGCACGCATATTCAAATTTTCGATACCGAAATAGATAGAGTCTGCACCGCCTTGAATGGCTGCTGCAAGCGCCTCGCGTGAACCCACCGGCGCCATGATCTCGAAGTCTTTTATCGTAGCATTCATACTATCTTCTTTAATAAACATGTACAAAGGTAGACTTTTTTTCCGTACTTTTGCACGAAACAGATAGACACTTGTGTCTCATTTCCTATTTAACACATGAGAATCAGAGATATAGAATTTGACAAGCATCCTATCTTCCTCGCCCCGATGGAAGACGTTACTGACCCCGCTTTTCGCCTGATGTGCAAAAAGTTTGGTGCAGATATGGTCTATACAGAGTTTGTATCTGCCGATGCCTTGATACGCTCCGTTAGCAAGACCGAGCAGAAACTGAATATTAGCGACGATGAGCGTCCCGTAACCATACAGATATACGGCAAGGATACAGAAACAATGGTGGAAGCAGCCCGCATTGTGGAGCAGGCACGTCCGGATATAGTAGACATCAACTTCGGCTGCCCGGTGAAGCGTGTGGCAGGGAAAGGTGCCGGTGCAGGTATGCTGCAAAATGTACCTAAGATGCTGGAAATCACTCGTGCCGTAGTAGAGGCTGTTCAGATACCCGTTACTGTAAAGACTCGCTTGGGCTGGGATGCAAACAATAAGATCATCGTTGATCTTGCCGAACAATTACAAGATTGCGGTATTGCTGCCCTCACCATTCACGGGCGTACCCGTGCACAAATGTACACTGGCGAAGCAGACTGGACTCTGATAGGGGAAGTAAAAAATAATCCGCGTATGCACATTCCTATTATCGGCAATGGAGACATCACTACCCCTCAACGGGCCAAAGAATGTTTTGATCTTTACGGGGTAGATGCCATCATGATAGGACGTGCCAGTTTCGGTCGCCCGTGGATATTCAAAGAGGTAAAGCATTACCTGGAAACCGGAGAAGAGTTGCCACCTTTAAGTTCGGAATGGAGACTGAACGTACTGCGACAAGAAGTGGAAGACAGTGTCAATTTGCTCGATGAGCGTAGAGGCATCCTTCATGTGCGTCGTCATCTCGCGGCAAGCCCGTTATTCAAGAGCATACCCAACTTTCGGGATACTAAAATAGCGATGTTGCGAGCCGAAACGAAAGAAGAACTTTACCGCATCTTCAATGAAATAGAACCTTTTCTACCTTAACATTCAGTAGGTTCACTCCCCAAGAAAGAAGAACTTATTTGAACATCGGTTGAGCAAACCAACGTTTGAACATCCACGTAACTACCACATACAGTGCGAAGGCGGAGAAGAAACCTACGATTACATCAATCAGGTAATGCGCCTGAATGTACACCGTAGCTCCACAAAGCAACAGATAGAAAGGTAACAGGCAAGTAAACAAGCGTCTGCTACCACGCCATGCCATAATCATCAGGATGGTAGACATTCCTACGTGGGAACTCGGAAACGCTGCCGTAGGTCGCTCTCCCACTTGTTGCGAACCTTCTACCAGATTATAGAAGAAGCCATGCTCGTATCCAGGACCGGGCAGAAGTTCCTGATGATGGTGAAAGTAATCGCCGATGGCAGGGAATATGCCTTGTGCTACCTTATCAGCCCCGATGGCGGGAAAATAGAACTGAGGTCCGGCAACCGGCACGAAAATATACACCAGATAATAGATAAAGAAAGCCGTAACAATAACGAACGACACCTTCTCAAACAGTTCGAAACGGAAAAGGAAATACCACAGAACCACTACGAGAATCATTGGATAGTAGAAGAAATAACCCATATTGAACGGTTCGCTTACCCACATCTGCGGATATTTTTCACAGAACCAAACAGCAGGTTGTCCACTAAACATCCACTGCTCCACCGAAGCAAAGACATGGTCGAGGTTAGGGAATATACGATTGAACTCAAACGTATCGGGATACCAATAGGAGAGTAGCGACATCTGAATAGCAATCCGCACAAAAGCAGAAAACTTACAAGGCGCCAACCGGTAAAGATACATCAGCAAGAAAGTCATTGCTGCAATCACAGCACGATCCAACAACATCTGTACCGGATGATCCATTTCTTGAAAAAGAAACAGAATGAGAATGGAAGTCAACAAACTATATATCAGTGTGATCTTCTCGACTGCAAAAAGCCCTTTACGGGATTCTACTCTTTTAAATAAATGTATCATGTATCTTAGCCCCTGCCTTTGAATAAATTGCTAATCACTCACTCAAAGCCATCCCTTATCTTTATACCAAGCAATTGTTTCCTTCACTCCTCGTTCCAGTTTATATTCAGGACTGTAGCCCAGTTCCTCTATAATCGGAGTAATATCACACTGCCAGTTGCGTTGTTTCATTATTCTATATTTATCAGAATTGAGCGTACTGGACGTCCCACGACGCTTCGCCCAAAATTCAGCGAGCAAAGATACGACTTTCAATACAATTAATGGACATTTCAGATGAATAACAAATGGATTACCTAATTCTTTCCGTATCAAATCTGAGAAAGTACGACTCTGATACACTTCTCCATCTGAAAGGAAATAAGCCCGACGGGATACTTCTTTCTCAATTCCCAGGAAAACAGCCTGCACAATATCCTTGACATAAACAAACGTGAGGTCTTGCCGGCGAAACCCGACAGAGAAGTCGGTATGCTGTTGAATAGATTTCGCCATGAGGAAATAATCTTTTTCACGCGGACCATACACCCCCGTAGGGCGATAGATGACATAGGGAAACTCCGGAATACTCTGCAAATATGCCTCCGCCTTCAGTTTACTAAGTCCGTAGGCAGTATTAGGAGCCGGAGTATCCTGTTCGGTAATGGGTTCATAATTCTTCTCACGAATAGGACCGAATACGCTCAGCGTACTGATGAAGACAAACTGTTTGGGAATCATATCCAATTCACCCAACGCATCTGCAAAGTCTTTCGTTTGGAGATAATTCACATGATCAAACTCACTCTTATCCACGCATTTGGTAGCGCCGGCACAGTGAACGATGTAATCAAATTTACCGTTCGCTTTCTGATGATCAGAAAGTTGCTTCCGAAGCTTTTCAGGATGTGCAAAATCCAGTTCAAGAAGATGAATCTGACGATCGGACAAATACTCACGGCTACTTGATGAACGAATACCCGCCCATACGCCTAACTGACGGTTCAACGCTTCTTCTACAATGAAACTACCAATAAATCCGCTTGCCCCTGTAACTAATATACTTTCCATTCTATTTTGTCGGTTCTACATGAATACCTATATGCGTGCCTCTACCAAATCTCTCTCTTAGCCTGTCTTCAACAGCCGTTGCCATGCGATGAGCCTCATCCAGCGAAATTTGTCCATCCATACGCACATGCACTTCGATGGCATAATTATTACCGATACGGCGCGTACGAAGATGATGCGGAGAGCTTACTCCGGGGAAAGACAAAATAATTTTCTGAATTTCCTCCTCTATGTCAGCTGGAAGCGACTTTTCCAGTAACTCCTCCATACAAGGTATCAGCAACTGAATCGCTACTTTCACGATGAAAAAGCTGACAATGACTGCCGCAGCCGGATCGAGTACTCGCCAATGATTGCCCAGCAAAATGGCACCACCGATACCGATGGCGGTACCAATGGAAGAAAGCGCATCGCTACGGTGATGCCAAGCATTGGCTACAACCGCTTGCGAGTTTAGTTTCTTTCCTTTAAATACCGTATAATGGTAGAGTATCTCTTTCGACACAACGGATACTAAGGCTGCTATCAGCGCCAGTATGCCCGGTTCAGACAACGAACCGCCTTGCAAAAAGAGATAAATAGACGATGCCCCATTCCAGAAAATGCCCAAGCCTACCACCAGCAGAAAGATGCCTATGATGGCAGTAGCCAATGTTTCAAATTTCCCATGACCGTAATCATGATCTTCGTCTTGCGGCTTTGAAGAGATACGCACAAAGATAAGCACAATGACATCCGTTACAAAATCCGACAACGAATGGACGGCATCTGCCAGCATAGCGGCACTATGTCCCATAATTCCGGCAAAGAATTTGAAAATGAGCAGAAGGAGGTTGACCACACTTCCCACAATCGTCACCCGGTAGATCCCTTTCTCACGGGAGGCATCTGCTTTGTTCAGAGTTTGCTTTTCCATCTGTTTTTATGCTAAGTCGTTGCAAAGATAGTACATAAATCTATTAGGGCCCGTCCTTCTTTCATTATTTTCTGATTGAATAGCAAGATTTTGGAGGTAGATTGAACGACTAAACAGTTTTATTTGTTTACTTTGCAAAAGAGATAAACGCAGCCTCATCTCCGGTTTCTCTTTGAGAGAGAAAGCCTGTAGGCAGGACTTCATTTATCCACTAAAAACAAAAACGATCTATTATGGCTAAGGTAAAAAAAGAAAAGAAAGCCGGCAAGCGAATGAAGAAGAGCGAACTTGTCAAAGCACTGTTGGATTTTTTCCATGTAAAACAAGACGAAGTACTGTCCCTGAAATACATTTTTGAACAACTCCACCTCTCCACACACCCCTTGAAAATGCTGTGTATGGATATCTTGTCCGAACTAACGGACGATGACTACCTCACTGAAGTAGCTAAACATAAGTACAAGCTGAACAGCCACGGCATTGAGATGATTGGTATTTTCCAACGCAAAAGTAACGGAAAAAATTCCTTCCTCCCCGAAGACGGAAGCGATCCCATCTTTATTGCCGAACGAAACTCGGCACATGCCATGAACAATGATAAAGTACGCATCGCCTTCTATGCCAAGCGTCGTGGACGCGAAGCCGAAGGAGAAGTGATTGAAATTCTGGAGCGCGCCAACGATACTTTTGTGGGTACACTCGAAGTGGCTAAGTCGTACGCTTTCCTCGTAACGGAAAATCGTACCCTCGCCAACGACATCTTCATCCCGAAAGAGAAGCTGAAAGGCGGGACCACTGGTGACAAAGCCATTGTAAAGGTAGTGGAATGGCCCGACAAGGCAAAGAACCCCATTGGACAAGTCATTGACATCCTGGGCAAAGCAGGCGACAACACCACCGAAATGCACGCTATTCTGGCAGAATTCGGTTTACCGTATGTATATCCTTCCGTTGTAGAAAAAGCGGCCGACAAGATATCCGAAGAAATCACCGCTGAAGAAGTTGCCAAACGTGAGGACTTCCGAAATGTGACCACCTTCACCATCGACCCTAAAGACGCAAAAGACTTCGATGATGCTCTCTCTATCCGTCAGCTGAAAGACAATCTTTGGGAAGTAGGTATCCACATTGCCGATGTAACTCACTATGTAAAAGAGGGCGGAATCATCGACAAAGAAGCTGAAAAACGCGCTACGTCTGTTTACCTTGTAGATCGCACCATACCCATGTTGCCCGAACGGTTGTGTAATTTCATCTGTTCTCTTCGCCCCGACGAAGAAAAGTTGGCCTATTCCGTCATTGTTGAAATGAACGAAAAAGGCGAAGTCAAGCATTCACGCGTGGTACACACAGTTATCAAGAGCAACCGCCGCTTTACTTATGAAGAGGCTCAGCAAACGATAGAAACCGGGAAGGGAGAATTCAAAGAAGAAATCCTTCAATTGGATAAATTCGCCAAAATCTTACGTGATGGGCGCTTCAAGGCAGGAGCCATTAATTTCGATCGCTACGAAGTGAAGTTCGAGATTGACGAAAAAGGCAAACCCATCAGCGTTTATTTCAAGGAGTCGAAAGATGCCAACAAACTGATCGAAGAATTTATGTTGCTCGCCAATCGCACCGTGGCCGAGAAGATTGGACGTGTACCCAAGAGCAAGAAAGCAAAAGTGTTACCTTACCGTATTCATGACCTTCCTGATCCGGAGAAGCTGGATAACCTGTCACAATTCATTGCTCGCTTTGGTTACAAACTACGTACCAGCGGAACGAAAACGGATATCTCCAAATCCATCAATCACTTGCTGGACGATATTCAGGGAAAGAAAGAAGAAAACCTGATTGAGACTGTCTCCATCCGTGCCATGCAGAAAGCACGCTATTCTGTTCACAACGTGGGACATTATGGCCTGGCATTCGATTACTATACACATTTCACATCGCCTATCCGTCGTTACCCGGATATGATGGTACACCGGCTGCTCACCAAGTACTTAGATCAAAACGGTCGCAGCGTATCCGAACAGAAATACGAAGCCCTTTGTGAACATTCCAGTTCTATGGAACAGATCGCTGCCAATGCAGAACGCGCTTCCATCAAATACAAGCAGGTGGAATTCATGACCGAACATTTGGGAGAAATTTTTGATGGAGTAATCTCCGGTGTCACTGAATGGGGACTCTATGTAGAATTGAACGCGAACAAATGCGAAGGGATGATCCCCGTGCGCGACCTCGATGATGATTACTACGAATTTGACGAAAAGAATTACTGTCTGCGCGGACGTCGCAAGAACCGTATTTATAGCTTGGGCGACGAAATAACAATCAAAGTAGCACGTGCCAACTTAGAAAAGAAACAGTTGGACTTTGCACTGGTATAATCAGTATAAGCCTCACCCCCGCCCCAAGAGAGGAAGCGGAGGTGGGGCTTCACTAAACTAGAAACAATGAAGACCATTACTATTACAGATCCTAAACAAATAGAAGAAGTTATCCAAAAATGTCCATACTGCATAGTGAGCATCACTGACTTAGAAGGAAATCCCTATGCAATACCCATGAATTTTGCTTATCAAGACGAAGTCGTCTATTTACATTCCGCTCCGGAAGGCCGTAAATTAGAGATGTTAGCCAAGAATCCCCACGTTTGCATCACCTTTTGCGAAGGACATGAGCTGGTTTACATGCACAAACAAGTAGCCTGCAGCTACAGCATGAAGTCACGCAGCATTGTCTGCCGTGGAGAAGTACGTTTTGTGGAAGATATGGAAGCGAAGCGAAGCATACTCGGCTTAATGATGAAGCAATATACGCAAAATGCATGTAACTTTTCAGAACCTGCCATACGCAATGTCAAAGTATGGGAGGTAAAGGTAGAGAAGATGAGCTGCAGATCGTTTGGATTAAAGCCGAGCGAAATTAAGTCTTAACGTCACTCCAAAGGAGTGAAGAAGAGAGATGGACTTGCTAAGTTTTGCAGTGCTACTGTCAGCCGTTCACAATCCTACTGCAACT
>CALYZE010000073.1 GCA_945607605.1 uncultured Bacteroides sp. | reverse complement strand
GCGAGAGCTTGTACAAAGGATGCTTCTGGTTCAATAAATCATCAAGTGATGAGAATAGAGAAGAGGAGGAGGGAGTTCTATTTATCATAATATTTGCAGGTTTCTGTAGTCAAAGATAGTAAAACCTGCAAATATTACAAAGGATTTAATCAGTTATTATTCTGATAATTAAGTTGATATGCTCTTTTTAAGGGTCGACTAAATAGCCTAAGTCGTATACGGAGGTACTCTCACTATAACTACGCTGAAAACCAATTGATTACAAAATCTTTTGTTTACAGTAAATTATATATACTTATAAACAGCCACTAAATAGAAAACAAATAGTGAATAGAGTACTCCATCACTCAGTTACAAGCATTGCTCCTCCTTGTGGTTGTATGGTCAATTGGAAACTTCCGTCAGCCTTTATTTTTTGTGATTTCATCTGCGGTTGCAACTGTTTGCCATCGCTGTAGAAAGAGACAGTCTGTCCGGCCAACATAGGTAAGGATATTTTCAGTTTTTGAGGCTCTTTACTACCATTCACAGCCACCACATACCACTGATTGCCATGACGACGTGCAAGAACAATGTATTTTCCGGGGTATCCCTCAATGAAACGTGTTTCATCCCAAGTGGTAGGCACTTTTTTCATAAAATCGAGGCAGATTTGCGAAGCATCCGTCAGATTATTGGGAGCCAAAGCAAAGTTCTGGATGGGATTTTGGAAAAGCACAGCAGTAGCTAATTGGAAAACATCCGTCGTACGGCGTATTGTGCCACCATCATTCCCCTTGTTCAAACGTTTATTCAAGAATACTCCTCCAAATTCCATAGAGCCCACCGTGTTGCGAATAAAGGGGTGCAGCGTGGCATTGAAAGCTTCCTCATCACAAAAATGCTGATTAAATATCAGATTTTCAGAAGCCAACACCGCTTCACTACCTACATAGTTAGGATACATCCGCTCCCAACCACGTGGCAAGGTACAACCATGGAAGATAGCCATCAGGCCGTGATCATCTGCATCACTCAAAATTTCCTCATACAGACGCATGGTTTCTTGTTTATCACCGCCAAAGAAATCGACTTTGATTCCTTTCACTCCTAAACTTTGCATCCAACGCATCTCACGCTTCCGAATAATAGAATTATCCATTTTATTAGTAGGTCCTTGCTCAATATCATTCCAATAACCACTGGAACTGTACCACAAAAATACATCTATTCCCTTATTTTGAGCATATTTGATGAGTTTCTCCATACGTTCATGCCCAATGTTGTTATCCCACCAATTATCTATCAAGACATATTCATATCCCATGGCAACAGCCAAATCGACATAACGCACTTGATCATCATAATTGATACTCCCATCCTGCCAAAGAATCCAGCTCCATGTACCACGTCCCATTTTGTAATCATGCTTCGTGTCATAAAGAGGTTCCACCACATCCCAGGGTACGGTTGTTTCGACAATTGGTTTCAGACTTTCGCCTACCGTTATGGTACGCCAGGGAGTAGATCCCGGCAGTGAAAAAGCAGGTTCTACTGTTCCATTGCCGTTATTTTCTCCGGCCATCGGGAAAGCTATGCTATACAAGCCATCTTGGGCGTCACTCAAGCGTGAGCTACAATAACGGCTGTCCACTCCCGTTTCACTGATAAGTACCCAACCGTCTTCTCCTACCCGAAACAAACAAGGGAAAGTATATCCATGTCCATATTGCGAACGGATGTTCATGGCTGCATCTACCTTATATTCTTCTTCATAGCTGGGCTTTGTGCGCTTCCAGCCTATCATAACATCACTTTGTGGGGTAAGGAAAGTCGTAGTTTGATCGGGAAAGTGAAATCCTGTCTTTTCGTTCTTTATTGTCACGCTTCCACGTTCGCTTTGTCTCGATAATGTATAGCGGAAAGCCACATCGTTGTTACTCACACGGAAAGTAATTTCAGCTTTATTTCCCTCTGCATTCGTCAAAAAACAGATCAATTCGTTTGCTTGATAATGTATACGCGACGCTTTTATACGCGATTGCATATAAACGGTATCTATCACATTCACTGCATGTCCGGTCAACTTCATCGCTTTCGCATAATTACCTACATTTGTTTCCAATCCGAGTGGAGAGGGTTTCAACATCTGCTTTTCATTATAAGAAACAGCATAAGATGGCTCACCTCCTTCAGGACACCAAACAGATACCTGCAATTTACCATCAGGACCGTATACCACAACATCTTGTGCAGCAAGTGGCAAAACTGTTGCCATTAACAATAAAACAATTCCTTTCAGTTTAATCTTCATAATACTATAAAGTAAGATTCATATTTGTCTTCAATTATTTATTTTAAGGGTACAACTGGCTTGATCGTTCCGTCTTCATTAAACTCCATACGATCCATACAAACTTCACGGTGAACTCCGGGGCTATCTTGCAAATACCATTTATTAATACGATGATATACAATATACCACTCATCCGTACCCGGAATTTGTAATACTGAATTATGGGCAGGTCCATAAATTTCCTTACCTGGGTCTTGAATCAGCACTATCGGCTTTTCCGCTACCTTGATAGGACCGAGTGGAGATTTAGAGGTCCCATAAGCTACATGATAATTGGGAGAACCCGTATCGTCTACCGACCACATGAAGTAATAAAGTCCATTGCGATAGAAAACGTAAGCCGCTTCCCGGTATGCATAATCCTGCAATGTACCTCCCTGAGGCGTCATCACAGTAACTGTTTTTTCTTTAATGGAAAGCATGTCCTTGTTTAATTCAGCCCCTGCCATATAGCCATTTCCCCAATAGAGGTAAGCTTTTCCAGAAACTGGATCAGTGAAAACATCTACATCAATTTGTTGTCCATGTCCCACAGGAGAAGATGTTATAATAGGATGCCCCAAATCTACGAAAGGACCAACCGGAGAATTACTGACAGCAACTCCAATCTGTTTATCTTTTCCATCTTTGGGATGACCACTGTAATAAAAGAAATATTTATATTCACCCTTTATCTTTTTTTCTTCAATACAAGGAGCCCATGCATTTCCGATGGCCCAAGGTACTTGATCGGATTTTAAATCTAACATAACTCCTTCATCGGTCCACTCTTTCAAGTCCGGTGACGAAAAGACAGAGAAATTCCAACCTCCCCACCCCGGTTGTCCATCTGTAGTAGAATAAATATAATACTTTTGAGTTTGCTGAGAATATAAAATTTCAGGATCGGCATGAAAACCCGGTAATATCGAATTCTTAGGAAGTTCACCTAACTCTGCCGGCTTGCCCCACTTATCCGTGATATCTTTTAATTCATTACGTGTAATGGGAATAATAGTACCATGACGCGGATGAAAGTTCATTTTTATATCATTATCTATTACTTTGAAGTTTTTTAAATCGGTAGTCTCCGTAAACTGATATTTACCTTTCATATATACATCATAGATCAATACATATTTATCCTGATTAATCAGTTTAAATGTACCGGCTCCTTCTACTGCATCGGTAGTCTGCTGCTTATAATCAGGTTCCTCCTTCCATTTTCCAGAAGTCAGAGAATGAGTCGTCGCAACTTTTATACCGTTACCATGACCTTCTGTCTTATAAAATAAATGGAAGATGCCATCCTTATATACAATGTCGCCATCAATACACGACCTTCCATTCTCAGGTAAGAACAAGGGCTTCGGTTCACCAATCAGGTCAGTAAACTCATCATTAGCATAAGCATAATAAATGATGTCTGCCCCATCTCCATATTTCATAGACCAGTAAACCATATATTTCTTCACTTCCGGATCATAAACAGTCTGTGGCGCCCAAACTCGTTTTAATTTTTCCTGACCGGAATAGCGTTTTTGCATATTAATAATAGAATGTGACCAGTTTACTAAATCGGTAGATTTCAAGAGTACCATGCCACGATTAGAATCCCATCCATTGTCTGAAACCATATCCGTCACTACCATATAGAAGCTTTTGCCATCTTCACAACGCAAAATATGCGGATCGCGCACTCCCCCCGTAGAGCTAATAACTTTTGAATCAATAATCGGCTTGTTATCATTCAATGTCCAATAGCTGTACCCATCCATACTGACAGCATAATGCACTGCTTCTTCATTCATATGATTACCTGTAAAATAGGTAAACAAATAAGCTACATAATCTTTTTCAAAAATAGCTTTCTGCTGAGCAAAACTCGGAAGAGAGAACAACAATGAGAACATTGCCAAAACCTTCACACAAGAAGTATTCTTCATTAATCCAATCATAATCATTTTATATTTAACAACTTAGATGGTGTAAAAATAACACCTATCTGACAAGATGCAAAATAAGTGTATATGTTGTGTAACATATACACTTATTCATTCTTATTCAAGCTAGTCTTTCTTTATCTTTATCCTAACGAGTATTCAAAAAACGAACTAATTCACAAGATGCCAACAAGAATGCGCCTACTCCAAAATTAGCAGTGGAGTTGGCATCTACCACTTGTCCCGGAATAGCCTTTTCTCCGATAGGTTGTACATAACCGATACGTCCATCAGGCTGCAAAGCCATCGTAGTCAGATAGTGCCATGCCTTCATAACAACCGGTTGGTAAACTGCTTTGTCTAAAAAGCCATTGTTCATACCCCATAATAAACCGTAGGTAAAGAATGCCGTACCACTGGTTTCCGGTCCGGGGGCATGTTCAGGATCAAGCATGCTACGCGTCCAGTAACCTTCCGGTTGTTGACATGCAGCTACTGCTTTGGCCATCGTTTGGAAACAATCAATGTATTCCTGACGATACCGGTCAGTTTCCGGAAGATCTTTCAATACTTTTGCCAATGCAGCCAATACCCAACCGTCGCCCCGTGCCCAAAAATCCTTCTTTCCATTTACACTTTTATGGTTAGGGTAAACGTATTTGGCATCACGGTAATATAAGCCGGATTCAGCATCATACATAATGCTATTGGCATACGCCCAATATTCATGCATCTTCTCCAGATAAAGCGGGTTGTCAGTCAGTCTGTACATTTTAGTCATTACAGGCATGGCCATATACAACCCATCCGACCACCACCAATAATCATTCTTATCCGTGCTCATCTGATATTCCATTACTTCACGAGCGCGAGCTATCTTTTGAGAGTCAGGTTTTACATTGTACAAATCGGTATACACCTGAAAACAGACTTGATAATCACCAAAGAGTACATACTCGTCGGTTTCACCATAACTGTATTTCCATTCAGATTTGTTGTCACTCTTGGCACCTTTCCATTCGTTATGCACTGCCCATGCTTCAGAATAGGCATAATAACTGGAATCTCCGGTTAAGAAGAAAGCTTCCATATTGCCGGTGTGATAGGCGGCATTATCCCAAAAGGAACGCCCGTGCTCAAGATGCGTCTTTTGCCAATAGTTGTTTACTTGGTGAATTACGTCTATTACTTCATCAGATTTGGGTAGTTGTGTCGTACATGAAGAGATTCCTATGCAGAATGCGGAACTCAGTATAGCACATGGTATTACTTTCATATTCTATTCGTTATTATAAATTATTGTTTTATCTATTTGTTATCTTATAACTTCCAATACATATACCGACTGAGGTTCAAATGCAATAGTACTTTCGCTATCACCTTGTTTGGTATGCTGCACAAACAGATGAAGACGCCTCTTCTTCTTCCACAATTCAGTGTCATGAGAAGGCTCCCAAGCATCTACTGTAAAGGGAGTTAAGTCAGTTATCATCCATTGACTCCTTGCCACATCTCGGGTATAAGCCATCGACACTCGACTACCTCGTTCTTCATCTCGGAAGATATAGAATATTTCACCTTTATCCACAACGATGCGCGGACGGGCTATAGGAATCATCTTCGTACCTCCACCCTTTAGTGAGAAGGGAGTGGTGCGCTGAGACACTTGGCGATTATTCCACTTCTTGCCATCAAACCATACGATACGATATTGTGGCACTTCACTATCGCTATCACGCCAGTAAGTAGCAATGTATGGATTTCCTTTAGCATCGGCGCTCATACTGGTCTGATTGATTAACTCAGAATTCTGTGGAATACGACATGCATATTCGGCATTGTTTAGACGAATGGGAAGGTCGTATTTTTCCCCAGTTGATTTATACCAAGTCACACCGTTATCTGAAGAACGGGCATAACACAAATCATGATTGGTTTCCACCATCCACGTATCACGCCACACCCACGAAAGATGAATGGTCCCACGCTTATCAACATATAGCTGCCAATAAGCGTTACACTTGTTTTCGCCGTCTATCAGTACATCTTGCACACGATACCATTTCTGTTCTTTAACGGCATAGCGGTTCAGTACCAGATTTCCACTACCAGATGCACCCGAACGATAAGCAAACAACAAATCGCCTCCAGCTAACAGATAAAATTCCGGATAGGTAATGTCAGCCTCATCGATTTCCGTCATTGATTTTTTATCTCCTAACACTAAAGAATACGGAGCAATACTTCGACAATAATTCAGTTCATTATTATGATGATCGAAAGCAATGTGAATATAACCATCACCATCCAGCATCATGCTTATAATATTGTGAGCATCGATCACTTTACCTTTATATTGTGTACGATGTAAATCCCAAGTTTTTGAAGTTAGCTTTCGCTTGCCCAGCATTAGGTATCCTTCTGCATCGTAATAACTAATATACTGTTCATTACCCTTTGTCACCAACGAATTATTCCGGAAGACTGTGGTGTTAATAGAAGTCTGGCTATACCCCTTACCTACTTCTACCAAATTTGTTTTCAGAGAGGGTATCTGTGCACAAAGCGAAAGATTGCATACCATACCCAAGGCAATGAACAAACCAATGAATTTCATTTTCTTCTTGCTTCTTATTTGATTATTCATGGATTGCATGGTCTTTGGGAAAGTCCTCTCCACTCCATGCTTTTTTTGATGTCCATGCCTGAGAGGCGTCCGTCCAGAAAGGATGATCAGCTGGAAGTCCTAAAGGGAGGAAAGCAAGCGATGCCATATAAAGACTACCATTATTGGTATACCAATCGGATATATTAGGTTGTGAGCCATTGAAACCCAGTGTAAGGAAACCCTTCTCATTGAAGTTATGATTATCCCCAAACATACGCTTGATAACGGCTGTCATAGCCGCACGAACTTGTCCGTTGGACAATTCTTTAGGCAGCCATTCGCGCCATGCCAAGAGTGCCAAAGGCTGAAGTACACCTGTGCGGTAAGTAATAGAACGACCGAAGACCGGGAAAGCACCTTCGGGAGAGATGAACCGTTCCAAAATCAGTCCGAAGCGTTGCATTCGTTTCACAGCTTTAGGAAAATCACCACCACTTACATTCCATACCTTGTTTTTACCTGCATTTGTCATCACTTCGAGGCATTCTACATACATGGGATGCAACACAAAACTATTATAGTAATCGAAAGCAAAGGTAGCTCCATCACTATACCAACCATCGCCTACATACCACTCATCCACTTTACGCAGTGCCGATGTGATACGGTAATTATCGGCTTGAGCCCCTGCTTTTCGCAGGAAACACTCCACGGTAGAAGAGAATAACAACCAATTGGTATACGGAGGATCTACCCGGCGAAGTTGTGAAAATTCAGTGATATAGCGTTGTTTGGTCATGCTGTCTAAGGGTGTCCAGAGAGCATCGAATCCACGTAGAAAGCTCTCGGCTACATAAGCGGCATCTACCAAAGGCTGACCTTCTTTACGCCATAACAGATAATCTTTACTTTTGGAATCGACGGCTTGTGCATAACTCTTCAGCGCCCATTCGCGGAGTTGGCGTCGTTGTTTACCCTCGGCAGTATCGTCATCGGGTAAAGAAAGCCAAGGAGCCAGACCGGACATAAGCCGTCCGAAGCATTCCATATAAGTCACCCGCTTGTCACGTCCATCCCATGTGGGACTTAGTTCGATCTGCATATTGTCTTGCAGGCGCCCTTCACTCATATTGCTGAGCACAGGTGCAGCCATCTGATACAGTACACTAGTCCATAATTCACGATCGGAAACTTCTTTCTCTATTTTTCTTTTAGCTGATACTACTTGAGCGGGCATCAACAAGACTACAATCAAAAGTAGCCAGATATGTTTTTCTATTCTCATTATATTAGTCATTTTTCATTATACAAATATAGCCTATTTAAAGATTATTCAAAGAGCACAAACATTTCAAAAAGAGATCAAATATCGGTCATTCCATACATAAATATGGTTTCCCATCCTCATCAAACTAAATCGGGACCACAAACAGCTCAAATACATTAAGTTTTTGGGTTTCCAGACATCGCCGCGGTCACTCCCATTTTTCCTTCATCGCTTATATTCTCATCAAAAAGAGTATATGAGACGATAGCAAATATACGCAAAAAAACTAAAAAAAGTTCCTTCCTCCCTTTAAAAGCTTACTTTTGCAGCCTATATTCATATCAATTATGGCAGGCATCTACATTCATATCCCTTTCTGTAAGACACGTTGCATCTATTGCGACTTCTACTCTACTACCCAAAGCAAACAAAAGCAACGCTACATGGATGCTTTGTGCAAAGAATTACAATCGCGCAAAGATTATTTATGCGGTGAACCTATTGAAACCATTTATTTTGGTGGTGGGACTCCTTCACAATTGACTGAACAAGATTTCAAACAAGTTTTTGCAACCATTGCAGAAACATACGGAATAACCTCCAACCAAGAGATTACTCTGGAAGCCAATCCCGATGACTTAACAGAGGAGTACGCAGCTATGCTGCAAACACTGCCTTTTAATCGTATCAGCATAGGAATACAAACGTTTGACGATTCCACATTAAAACTGATGAACCGACGTCACAACTCGGCACAAGCTATTTCCGCCGTCAATCGATGTCGCCAAGCTGGATTTCACAATATCAGCATAGATTTGATTTATGGCCTGCCTGGGGAAACAGACAAACGCTGGGAACGTGACCTTCAACAGGCTATTAGTCTTAATGTAGAACACATTTCCGCTTATCATCTCACGTATGAAAAAGGTACTCGCATCTATGAAATGCTAAAAAAACATCGGATCAACGAGGTAGATGAGGAAAGTAGTGTGCGTTTTTTTTCCACGTTGATAGATACCTTCAGTAATGCAGGCTACGAACATTATGAAATATCCAACTTCTGCAAACCCGGCATGTACTCTCGCCACAATACTTCTTATTGGAAAAGAATTCCTTATTTGGGTTGCGGTCCTTCTGCACATTCTTTCAATACGGAATCAAGAGAATGGAACATCGCTTCTTTAGAAACCTATATAAGTTCTATAGAAAAGGGATTCCGTACCTCCGAAACTGAAGCTCTTGATAAAGTGACGCGATACAATGAGTGCATCATGACTTCCCTCCGTACAGTTTGGGGCGTTTCCCTGCAATATATAGAACAAGTTTTTGGAACAGAGTTGTGGCAGTATTGTCTAGATATGGCTGTTCCACACCTGAACAGTGGAAAACTCGACATACGTAATGAACATCTTTGCCTCACGCGGGAAGGTCTTTTTGTTTCAGATGATATCTTGAGCGACCTAATGTATGTAGAATAGTAATTTAAAAGCCAATAGATTGATCGAATGAACTACAGCTATCGTCCACTTCGACAGTAACATAAGATTAAGAACCGCCCATTGCATAAACGCCTGTATCTTTTTGTTTCCTAAATAGCAACTAGCCTATCACATTGAACGAAATAAAGCCACTCAAATATTACAATCGTATTACAGAACACACAAAAATAGTCATTTTCACACCTCATAATTGATGTAAATCAAGAAATGAATGTATAATCTACACTTTTTATCTTATTTATTTTTGTGTTATAAAACATGTTCTTATATTTGCATAGGTAAAAAGAAAGAACTAAGCAATTAAAAAGTTTTCAATAGGTATTAGCTTAGAATTAAATTAGTTTTTAGGAATAACAATTAAAAAAGTAGGTATTATGAAACGTTTAGGATTAACATTAATGGCAGCAGTTTGCTTAACTGCTAGTGCATTTGCAGCAGGAAATCAACCTACAACTGCAAAATGGGAAAGTAACACCAATGTAACTCAATTGGGTAAATATTTAAAGTTGAGCTCCAATCAACACGAAGAAGTCGCAAATATCTGCGAGTATTTTGACGAACAAATGTCTCGTGCTACAACTTCAAAAAAGAATCAAGAAAAACTGCTTCGTAACGCAGTTTATGGCAACCTGAAGTTAATGAAGAAGACTTTGAGCGAAAAGCAATACGCTGATTATGCCAGAGTACTGAATGCTACACTGCAGAA
This sequence comes from uncultured Bacteroides sp., assembly GCA_945607605.1. Classification (GTDB taxonomy): domain Bacteria; phylum Bacteroidota; class Bacteroidia; order Bacteroidales; family Bacteroidaceae; genus Bacteroides. Next base: position 93 of record CALYZE010000073.1, on the reverse strand, counting down.
CAAGGGAATTGAAGTAAAGTAAAATTTACCTCTATACATATATTAAAGCCAACTAATCAGCAATTGATTAGTTGGCTTTTTTGCATCTTTAGG
>CALYZE010000072.1 GCA_945607605.1 uncultured Bacteroides sp. | reverse complement strand
ATACCCAATAATCCCATACCTAAACACACCACTTTAGCTACGTTTTCAGACAAAGCAAGGCGGAATACCTTCATAGCTTCATTCTCTTCGCGTAAAATGCTAAAATCGTGATAAAACTGATTGTACTCCTTCACCAAATCATATGTGTAATTGGCAATAGCGGAAGGACTATACTCTTCGCCAGCCTGTTTCACTATGGCAGCAAAGTCGGCAACCAGCTGAATCAATCCTTCCTCTTTCTCACTCAACTCAATATTTGCCGGGATTTGCGTAGGAATGATGATATCTGCCTCTTTAGCCTTGCGAAGAACCGACTGAATACGTGCGTATGTATATTGTATAAACGGTCCTGTATTACCATTGAAGTCGATGGACTCTTTCGGATTGAAAGTCATATTCTTACGGGCATCTACCTTCAGAATAAAGTATTTCAAAGCACCCAAACCAACAATACGGGCTATATTATCAGCTTCCTCTTTTGTCAAACCATCCAGTTTGCCTAGTTCGTTGGACGTTTCTTTGGCTGTATCAATCATTTCTGCCATCAAATCATCCGCATCTACTACCGTACCTTCACGGCTCTTCATCTTACCTTCGGGAAGTTCTACCATACCGTAAGAGAAGTGCACCAATCCCTTGCCCCATTCAAAGCCAAGTTTATCAAGCAAGATGGAAAGTACCTGGAAGTGATAATTCTGTTCGTTACCCACGACATAAATCATCTTGTCAATAGGGTAATCGGCAAAACGCAATTTAGCCGTACCAATATCCTGAGTCATATAGACAGAAGTGCCATCGGCACGCAACAACAGCTTGTGGTCCAGTCCTTCGCCGGTAAGATCGGCCCATACAGAACCATCCTCTTTCCGATAGAAGCAACCTTTTTCCAATCCTTCCATCACTTTTTCTTTACCTTCAAGGTAAGTGTTTGATTCGTAATAGATCTTATCGAAGGATACACCCATCTTCTTGTAAGTTTCATCGAAACCGACATATACCCAGTCGTTCATCTTTTTCCAAAGGTCACGCACTTCGGGGTCGTTAGCTTCCCATTTTATGAGCATCTCGCGGGCTTCTTTCATCAAAACAGATTCTGCTTCAGCCTTGGCTTTGGCCTCTTCTTCGTTCAAGCCGTTATCCTGGAATTTCGTCATTAACTCCTTCACTTCAGCTTTGTAATGTTTATCGAAAGCCACATAATAATCACCAATCAGATGATCGCCTTTCTTGCCGGAAGATTCGGGAGTTTCTCCGTTACCATACTTTTGCCATGCCAGCATAGATTTGCAGATGTGGATACCCCGATCATTGACAATATTAGTCTTCACTACCTTGTTTCCGTTGGCAGCAACAATATTAGCCAACGCATTACCCAACAGGTTATTGCGGACATGGCCTAAATGAAGCGGTTTATTGGTGTTAGGAGAAGAGTATTCAATCATTACCAACGGAGACTTATCCGTAGTGGCCACGATACCGTATCGACTGTCCACATGTATATCATTCAACAGTTCTATCCATGCAGAAGAAGCAATGGTCAGATTCAAGAAGCCTTTAATGACGTTAAATGCCGCCACCGACGGATCATTAGCCAACAAGTATTCTCCAATTTCCTGTGCAGTCTGTTCAGGTCCTTTCTTTGACATTCGCAAGAAAGGAAAAACAACCAACGTAAGATGTCCTTCAAATTCTTTCTTGGTTTTCTGCAACTGCACTTGTGCAGCAGGAACGTCTTGTCCGTACAGTACTTTCAATCCATATATGACGGACGTTACCAGTTTTTGTTCTATATTCATGATTTAAATGTATTTTCCGGTTGCAAAGATAATGCAAAATTCTGATTAAGTAAGAAAAGCGGGCAGCATACCTATCAAAAGAAGAGGCTGTCTCAAATGGATCTTACAATCAGAAGTTCCATTTCGAGACAGCCTTTTTCTTATTCTTTTAACTATCGTTGTGCTTATTCAGCAGTCAGTTCGGCACCTGGTTTGAATTTAACAACCTTCTTTGCAGCAATTTCGATAGGCTTCTTTGTAGAGGGGTTAATACCCATACGAGCTGATCTTTCTGCCACTGAGAAAGTACCAAAACCTACCAATGAAACTTTGTCACCAGCCTTCATAGCTTTGGTAACTGATGCAATAAATGCATCCAATGCTTTTTTTGAATCCGCTTTAGACAAACCTGCTTCTGCTGCCATAGCGCTAATAAGTTCCGCCTTATTCATAATACTTAATTGATTAATTAATATGTTACACAAAAGATATCTTCATTTTCATCACAAGCCTTCACAAAAATAGAGCAATATTTCTGAATATCAAATAAAAACATTAAAAAAAGATTGGAAAAAAAGGAAAAAAAAGGAATACAACAACCATTTTCTGTTATAGAACAGAAATTATTGCTATTTTTGCAACGATTTGAATGAAACAACAGATTATGAATACTATACCAACAATTACTAAGAACCTCTTAATCATTAATGTCCTGATGTATTTGGGCACTATTGTCGCCCAACGTTACGGCATTGATCTCTCTGAATATTTAGGACTACATTTTTTTCTTGCCGACAATTTCAACGCTGCACAGCTCATCACGTACATGTTCATGCACGCCAGCTTTACCCATATCTTTTTTAACATGTTTGCCGTATGGATGTTCGGACGTATTCTCGAGCAAGTGTGGGGACCCAAACGTTTTCTATTCTATTATTTACTGTGTGGTATAGGTGCCGGCCTTATACAGGAACTGGTACAATACGTCCAATATGAAACGGTACTTTCTGCCTATGACAGTGTCAACACAGGCTACTCCGTTATTCCGATGAAGGAATATCTCAATATGATGACCACCGTAGGAGCCTCGGGTGCCGTATATGCTATTCTTTTAGCATTTGGTATGCTGTTTCCTAACCAACCGATGTTCATCTTCCCCCTTCCTTTTCCCATCAAGGCCAAATATTTCGTTGTCGGATATGCCTTGATTGAATTGTATTCTGGGTTTGCTAACAATCCAGGTGATAATGTGGCACACTTTGCCCACTTGGGTGGCATGATATTTGGCTTCATTCTGATTATGTATTGGAGAAAAAAGAACAGAGGAAATGGCTACTATTCTAACTGATTTAAAGGAGACGTTCCGTAAAGGAAACATTTACATCCAACTGATTTACATCAACGCAGGGATATTTATCTTCACTACGTTGCTGGAGGTCATGCTGAAGCTTTTCAATCGTAGCTTAGGAGCCCTATTCGAATGGTTGGAACTACCCGCTTCCTTCACCCGCCTTCTTATTCAACCGTGGTCCATACTGACATACATGTTTATGCATGCCGGACTGATGCATATCCTTTTTAATATGCTATGGCTTTATTGGTTCGGGGCTTTATTCCTGAACTTCTTTTCTGCCAAGCATCTAAGAGGGGTATATATACTAGGAGGAATCTGCGGTGGTATGCTCTATATGCTTGCCTACAACGTTTTTCCGTATTTCAGCCCCATGATAGAATACTCTTTCATGCTGGGGGCATCTGCCTCTGTACTTGCCATTGTGGCTGCCACTGCTTATCGCGAGCCTAACTACCCCATCCGTATGCTCTTCATTGGCACAATCCGACTGAAATACCTCGCTTTGATTGTGATAGGTACGGATTTGTTGTTTATCACTTCCAACAATGCCGGCGGGCACCTTGCCCATTTGGGTGGTGCATTGGGCGGACTTTGGTTTGCGGCCAGACTCAGCAAGGGAACAGACCTCACTTCCTGGATCAATAAATGTCTGGACGCTCTGGTTTCTCTTTTTAGCTTTAAGTCCCGCAAGCCAAAGATGAATGTACATTATGGCACCAATCGCCAAAAAGATTACGATTACAACGCCAAGAAAAAGGATCAAACCGAAGAAATAGACCGTATTCTCGATAAATTAAAAAAATCCGGCTACGAAAGTCTGACCACAGAAGAAAAGAAAAGCTTGTTTGACGCAAGCAAACGATGAATAAATGAAGCATTTCGGTAATTTTGTAGCTATCATCCTATTGGCGGTCAACGCCCTGTTCACAGGTCTATTACTTTTCACCGCCTATAGTCCGCACATCCATCCGGTGGCGCATCCGGTCCAGTCGTGCTTGGGGTTACTGTTTCCAGTCTTCTTATTGATAAACGGATGTTTCCTTGTCTTCTGGATCACCATCCAACGATACAGATCAGCCTTACTTCCACTGATAGGTTTTCTACTGTGCTATGCACAGATACGAACCTACCTGCCTATCAATTTTTATACGGACAATCTTCCCGAAAAAAGTTTCAAATTATTATCCTACAACATTATGGGATTTGACGGTGCCATCAAGGAAGACGGCAAGAACCCCATACTGAATTACTTGAAAGAAAGCGGTGCAGATATTCTCTGCCTGCAAGAATATGCCACCGTAAATTCTTCTCGCCATCTGTCACAAAAGGATGTAAGCCATGAGCTAAAGGCCTATCCCTACCATCGCATCCACACAGTAGGCAGTGGGAAAGGGCATACCAATCAAATAGCCTGCTATTCCAAATATCCTATTCTTTCGGCACGCACACTCAAATATCCAAGCGAATACAACGGTTCCGTCCTCTATGAGGTAAAAATAGGTGATGACACATTGACTCTTATCAATAACCACCTCGAGTCAAACAAACTCACCAAAGCAGATAAAGTGGTCTATGAAGATCTATTAAAGTCTCCCCAAAAGGAAAAGGTGAAAAGTGGTGCACGTTTGCTCATCCGTAAACTAGCGGAAGCTTCGGTCATACGTGCCCCACAAGCCGATGCAATAGCCAAGGAAGTTGCTACATCACAGCACCCATACATCATTGTCTGCGGTGATTTCAACGACACTCCCATTTCGTATGCGCACCATACAATCTCCGAAAATTTGAACGATGCCTTTGCCCAGTCCGGTCGTGGTTTGGGCATTTCCTATAATCAGAATAAATTCTATTTCCGGATAGACAATATATTGATAAGCAAAAACCTGCAAGCCTATAATTGTACGGTCGACAAATCTATTAAGGATTCAGACCACTATCCAATATGGTGTTATATTACCATGAGAGATGAAAAATAAAATATGAGAAATGAAAATATAAATTTAAAATCATAAATCTAATCCCATGTTTAAGAAAAGTATTTTAATCTTAGCTGCAAGTTGTATGATGTACTCCTGTGCCACCCAGACGGAAAGCAATCCGTTCTTTACCGAGTTTCAAACCCCTAATGGTGTACCTCCCTTTGATAAAATCAAATTGGAACACTATGAGCCTGCGTTCCAAAAAGGTATTGAGGAACAAAATGCCAACATTCTGGCAATTATCAATAACACCGAAGCTCCTACTTTCGAAAATGTAATCGCTGCTTTGGATAATAGTTCGCCTATGCTAGACCGTGTGGGCGGTGTGTTCCACAATATGACAGAGGCTGAGACAACCGACGGACTGACGGAGCTTTCAATCAAACTTGCCCCTGCATTGTCAGAACACGGAGACAACATCTATCTCAATCAAGATTTATTTAAAAAGGTAAATGCAGTTTATCAACAAAAAGAGTCACTTGGACTGAATACCGAGCAACAGAGATTGTTAGAGAAACAGTACAAAGATTTCGTCCGCTCGGGCGCCAGTCTTTCTGAAGACAAACAAGGTCGTCTCCGCGAAATCAACAAGCAACTTTCTACGCTCAGTATTACCTTCTCTAATAATATTCTGAACGAAAATAATGATTTCAAGCTCTTCGTTGATAAGAAGGAGGACCTTATCGGCCTACCCGAATCGTTCTGTCAAAGCGCAGCCCAAGAAGCCCAAGCCAACGGACAAGACGGTAAATGGCTGTTTACACTGCATAATGCCAGTCGCCTTCCCTTCCTACAATATTCCGCCAATCGTCCGTTACGCGAAACGATGTATAAAGCCTACATCAACCGCGGCAACAACGACGACAAGAACGATAACAAAAAAATCATAGCCGATATCATCAGCTTGCGCCTTGAAAAAGCTCAACTGCTAGGCTTCGATTGCTATTCCAACTTTGTATTGGACACCAAGATGGCAAAGAACTCTGCTACCGTCATGGATTTCCTGAACAACCTATGGGGATATGCCTTGCCTAAAGCCAAAGCAGAAGCTGCCGAACTACAAAACTTGATGGATAAAGAAGGTAAAGGTGAAAACCTGGAAGCATGGGACTGGTGGTACTATACTGAAAAACTGCGCAAAGAGAAGTACAATCTTGAAGAAGAAGATATCAAACCTTATTTCAAACTAGAGAATGTACGCAATGGAGCATTTGCCGTTGCTAACAAACTTTATGGTATCACTATGACTAAGCTGGACGGTATTCCGGTCTATCATCCCGATGTTGAAGTATTCGAAGTAAAAGCCGAAGATGGATCACAGGTTGGTATCTTCTACGTTGACTATTTTCCACGCTCCGGAAAGCGCGGTGGTGCTTGGATGAGTAACTACCGCGAGCAATACGGAGAGATTCGTCCGTTAGTATGCAACGTATGCAGTTTCACTAAGCCCGTAGGCAATACTCCTTCACTGCTGACTATGGACGAAGTAGAAACCTTGTTTCATGAATTTGGTCACGCCCTGCATGGATTGCTAACCCGTTGTCAGTACAAAGGCACTTCCGGCACCAACGTGGTACGCGACTTTGTAGAGCTTCCTTCTCAAATCAACGAACATTGGGCTACCGAACCCGAAGTGCTGAAAATGTATGCCAAGCACTACCAAACAGGTGAAGTCATTCCTGACAGCTTGATTGAAAAAATTCTGAAACAAAAAACTTTCAACCAAGGATTCATGACTACCGAACTGCTTGCGGCTGCCATCCTTGACATGAATCTTCATAATCTAACCAACACGCAAGGAGTAGACGTGGTAGCCTACGAAAAAGAAGCGATGGATCAGCTCGGATTAATTTCTCAAATAGCTCCCCGCTACCGTACCACGTATTTCAATCACATCATTGGAGGATACGCAGCAGGCTATTACAGCTACCTTTGGGCAAACGTTTTAGACAACGATGCTTTCGAAGCATTCAAGGAGCATGGCATTTTTGACAAACAGACTGCTGACCTCTTTCGTCAGAATGTTTTGGAAAAAGGAGATAGCGAAGATCCAATGACTCTTTATAAAAATTTCAGAGGTGCTGAACCCCAATTAGACCCGATGTTAAAAAATCGAGGTATGAAGTAAGTATTGTGAAAAAAAAGCTATATTTGCACCCTTATATACAACAGAATTTAATCATAAAGTAATCATAATAAACTAAAGTAACATGCAAAACAAAGGATTTGTAAGGATTTTTGCGGTATTACTCACACTGGTATGTGTGTTCTATCTATCCTTTTCTTTTGTGACTCGCCACTATACCAATAAGGCTAAAGAGTTTGCAAAAGGCGATGAAAAAGTAGAGCAAGACTACCTGGACTCTCTGTCAAATGAGAAAGTGTATTTTGGCAACTGGACGCTGAAACAATGTCGTGAGATGGAAATCAGTCTAGGTTTGGACTTGAAGGGTGGTATGAATGTCATCCTCGAGGTTTCCGTACCCGATGTTATCAAGGCATTGGCAGACAACAAACCAGACGAGGCATTCAATCAAGCATTGGCAAATGCCACAAAACAGGCGACTACAAGCCAAGATGACGTAATCACCCTTTTCGTCAAAGAGTATCGCAAACTTGCTCCCGGGGCTCGTCTTTCAGAATTGTTTGCAACTCAACAGTTGAAAGACAAAGTAAGTCAGAATTCCTCTGACGCAGTAGTTGAAAAAGTATTGCGCGAAGAAGTAAAAGCCGCAGTAGACAACTCCTTCAATGTACTCCGCACACGTATCGACCGTTTCGGTGTGGTTCAGCCCAATATCCAGAGTCTGGAAGATAAAATGGGACGTATCATGGTGGAGCTTCCCGGTATTAAAGAGCCTGAACGTGTAAGAAAATTATTACAAGGTTCCGCTAATCTCGAATTCTGGGAAACATACAACGCAAAAGATGTAGCTCCTTATTTGCAATCTGCCGACACTAAGCTGCGGGCTATTCTGTCAAATGAATCTCCTGCCGACAGCACTGCCATAGACAATGCAATTACCGAAGCTCCTGCCGTAGCACAAACTACCAGTACTGCCGATAGTCTTGCCGCTGCCTTGAAGGGTGAAACCAAAGCACAAGCCGTTGATTTAGCTCAGATTAAAAAGGAACATCCTTTGTTAGCTATTTTACAGGTGAATCCCAGTGGACAAGGTCCGGTTGTTGGTTATGCCAACTACAAAGACACCGCTGAAGTGAACAAGTTTCTTTCTATGCCGGAAGTTAAAGCCGAGATGCCAAAAGATTTGAGTTTAAAATGGGGTGTATCTCCTTATGAATACGATCCCAAAGCACAGACTTTTGAACTTTACGCTATTCGTTCCACCGAACGTAACGGCAAAGCTCCGCTGGAAGGTGACGTAGTTGTAAATGCTAAAGACGAATTTGACAACTTTGGTAAACCTGCCGTAAGCATGTCTATGAATACAGACGGCGCACGTCGTTGGGCTCAGCTCACCAAGCAGAACATCAACAAAAGTATCGCCATTGTTTTGGACGGTTATGTATATTCTGCACCTAACGTAAATCAGGAAATTACTGGTGGTAATTCACAAATTACCGGTCACTTTACTCCTGAGCAAGCAAAAGACTTGGCAAACGTATTGAAATCCGGTAAGATGCCTGCTCCTGCACATATTGTACAGGAAGACATCGTAGGTCCGTCTTTGGGTCAGGAATCCATCAACGCCGGTATCATGTCATTCGTTGTGGCATTGATTCTGTTGATGATTTACATGTGCTCCATGTACGGTTTTGTTCCGGGTATGGTTGCCAACGGTGCGCTGATACTGAACTTATTCTTCACGTTGGGTATTCTGTCTTCCTTCCAGGCTGCGCTGACCATGTCAGGTATTGCCGGTATGGTATTGGCTCTGGGTATGGCAGTGGATGCCAACGTATTGATTTACGAACGTACAAAAGAAGAATTACGTGCTGGTAAGGGAGTTAAGAAAGCATTAGCCGATGGTTACGCCAATGCCTTCTCCGCTATCTTTGACTCTAACTTAACCTCAATTATCACTGGTATCATCTTGTTCAACTTCGGTACAGGACCTATCCGTGGTTTTGCCACTACATTAATTGTCGGCATCTTGATTTCATTCTTTACAGCCGTATTCATGACTCGTTTGTTCTACGAACACTTCATGAGCAAAGACAAACTGCTGAACCTAACATTCTCTTCTAAAATTTCCAAGAACCTGATGACGAACGTACACTTCGACTTCATGGGTAGAAATAAAACATGGATGACTATTGTAGGTGTTGCAGTGGTAATTTGCCTCGGCTTCCTTATGACACGCGGTTTGAGTCAAAGTATTGACTTTACCGGTGGACGTAACTTCAAGGTACAGTTTGAAGACAAGGTCGAACCTGAGCGCGTACGTGAATTAATCTCTAGCAAATTCAATGATGCCAATGTTAGCATTATCGCTATCGGCACAGATGGTAAGACTGTACGTATCAGCACCAACTATCGTATAGAAGAAGAAGGTAACAACGTTGACTCTGAAATCGAAGCATTCTTATATGAGACCCTGCAGCCGTTACTGACACAGAACATCACTCTGGAAACTTTCATTGACCGTGAGAATCACACTGGTGGTAGTATCATCAGTTCGCAGAAGGTAGGTCCGAGTATCGCAGACGATATCAAAGTATCTGCTATCTGGTCTGTTGTACTTGCGTTGATCGCTATCGGTCTCTACATCCTGATCCGTTTCCGCAACATCGCTTACAGTATCGGTTCTGTAACCGCACTAGCTTTTGATACCGTTGTTATTTTGGGTGCTTACTCTATCTGTTGGGGCTGGATGCCGTTCTCTCTGGAAATTGACCAGACATTTATCGGTGCTATCCTAACGGCTATCGGTTACTCTATCAACGACAAGGTGGTAATCTTCGACCGTGTGCGTGAGTTCTTCGGCCTCTATCCGAAACGTAACAAGCTACAATTGTTCAACGACTCACTGAACACAACTTTGGCACGTACCATCAATACCTCACTGAGTACATTGATTGTGTTGCTGTGTATTTTCATCCTAGGTGGTGATTCTATCCGCAGCTTCGCATTTGCCATGATTCTGGGTGTTGTTTTCGGAACATTGTCTTCACTGTTCGTTGCATCCCCTATCGCTTATATGTTGATGAAAAACAAGAAGGCTGTTGAACCTGCTGCTGAAGTAGTAAAATAAGATTCAACCATATACCATAAAAGAAGAGAGGAATTCCTAAGGAGTTCCTCTCTTCTTTTATATATCAAAATTTAAACATGAATACACACTTCAACAAGGCTATCCAAGAGCTAAGTGATAAAACCTACAGGTTTATAAAAATATAAATGTAG
>CALYZE010000071.1 GCA_945607605.1 uncultured Bacteroides sp. | reverse complement strand
GTTGTAGTCTTGGCTGTTGTCTTGGTCGATTTAGCCTTGGTAGCTTTAGTTGTTTTAGTTGAAGCTGCTTTAGACGTTTTGGGAGTACTCTTAGCACCTTTCTTCGCTCTACTAACAGATCCTTTTTCACTTTGCAATTTTACGATCTCTAAACAAGCTGTCAGGCTCAAATCTTGTGGTACAATATCTTTAGGGATCTTATAATTACTTCCTTTGTAAGCAATGTATGGACCATAACGACCGTTTATAACTTCCAATTCGGGTTCTTCATCAAAGGTCTTAAGATGTCTCTGGGCTTCTTCTTCTTGTTTCTTTTGTATTAAGACTACAGCCTCTTCAAGAGTGATAGTCATCGGATCCATGCCCTTGGGTAATGAGACGTAGCTACGATTATACAAAACATAAGGGCCAAAGCGTCCAGCACCAATAGTCACTGTTTTATCTTCATGTTCACCGAGGGTACGGGGGAGTTTGAATAACTCCAAGGTCTCTTCCAGTGTGACGGTTTCAAGAGACATATCCTTGCCCAACTGAGCAAAACGAGGCTTTTCTTCGTCTTCGGCTGTCCCTATCTGTGCAACCGGACCGAAACGTCCGATCTTAACGGATACTTGCTTGCCGGAAATCGGGTCGGTTCCTAAGATACGTTCACCTGCTTTGTGGGCACTCTTGGTTGCAAGAGTACTTTCTACTGCGGGATGGAAGTGATCATAGAATGCCCTCAATATTTCTGTCCATTGCTTGTCGCCTTCTGCTATTTCGTCAAACTGTTTTTCAACGTTGGCGGTGAAGTTATAGTCAAGGATATTCGGGAAGTATTCTACCAGGAAGTCGTTGACCACAATACCGATGTCGGTAGGCAGCAACTTAGACTTTTCTGCTCCGGTAATTTCGGTGCGAGTGGTATCTGTCAGCTGATTGTCTTTCAGAATCAAAATGTCATAGGCACGTTCTTCGCCCATCTTTTCACCCTTCACAACGTATTCACGTTGCTGGATGGTCGAAATAGTAGGGGCGTAGGTAGAAGGACGACCGATGCCTAATTCTTCCAATTTACGAACAAGGCTTGCTTCCGTGTAGCGGGCAGGATGTTGCGTGAAGCGTTCAGTAGCAGTAATATCTTCATATTGTAATTTCTGTCCTTTTAACAAGGGAGGAAGCAAATGGCTTTCATTCTCCTGCGTGTCTGCATCGTCGTCATAAGATTCGCGGTAAACGCGGAGGAAACCGTCGAATGTTATAATCTCTCCAGTTGCTGTGAATGATTCCGATTCATTGCTGATACTGATGTTTACCGTCGTTTTTTCTACTTCGGCATCTGCCATCTGAGAAGCGAGAGTACGTTTCCAAATTAAATCATATAGTTTTTTCTCCTGAGCAGTTCCTTCTATTTTGACCTTTTCCATGTAGGTTGGACGGATGGCCTCATGAGCTTCCTGCGCTCCTTTGGTTTTAGTCGCAAAATGGCGGGGGAATACATAACGTTCGCCCATCAGATGAGTAATGGCTTCTTTACTGCCATTTACTGCAAATTCAGAGAGATTTACAGAGTCAGTACGCATGTAGGTAATATTTCCCGATTCATACAGACGTTGTGCTACCATCATGGTTTGCGCTACTGTAAAGCTCAGTTTACGAGCAGCTTCTTGTTGCAGGGTGGAAGTGGTAAACGGAGGAGCAGGGCTCTTCTTCAGTGGGCGGGTAGTGATATCATTAATAGTGAAAGTAGCAGATTTGCAGCTTTCCAAAAACCTCTGTGCTTCTGCTTTAGTCTTGATACGACGTGCCAATTCGGCCTTCATCTCTACTAATTTTCCATCAGTATCGGGAACCAAAAAGATGGATGTAACTCGATAAGCTGCTTCTGTCTGAAAAGCTTGTACTTCTCGTTCTCGTTCTACGATGAGGCGCACGGCAACAGATTGCACACGTCCTGCTGAAAGTGCGGGCTTCACCTTTTTCCATAATACGGGTGAGAGTTCAAAGCCTACAATGCGGTCTAAGATACGTCGTGCCTGTTGGGCATCAACTAAATTAATGTCAATGTTACGTGGATTGTCAATCGCTTTTAGAATCGCATTCTTGGTGATTTCATGAAAAACAATACGTTTAGTTTGTTCTGGTTTCAGATTCAAAACTTCGTACAAGTGCCAGGCAATAGCCTCTCCTTCGCGGTCCTCATCGGAGGCCAACCATACAGTTTCTGCTTTTTCAGCTTCTTCTTTCAGTTGGGTTACTACCTTTTTCTTATCTGTGGGTATCTCATAGTGCGGATTAAAGTCATTTTCAATGTCAATACTGAATTGCTTTTTCTTTAAATCGCGTATGTGTCCGTAGCTGGAAAGGACCTTAAAATCCTTTCCCAGGAATTTTTCTATTGTTTTTGCTTTTGCCGGTGACTCGACAATGACAAGGTTCTTCTGCATAAATTTCTGTTTTATAGTGACTCCCGCCACTGAATTCGACCGCAAAAGTAGAAAAAAAACATTCGTCTCACCTTATAATATAAGGAGAATTTAGCAAAAATGACCTTTTTTGTTCAATTTAGTGCTTTACTGCTCACCTATTTGATTAAAATAGAAAACTTACGCCCCCTACAAAATTAAAACCCTCGGTGGGGTGTCCCCAATAATATTGATAGTCTTTATTTAATAAATTGTTGGCACGTGCATAGACAGATATATGTTTGAATATCTCATAGCTACCACCTACATATAGATTGCTGACGGCATTTGCTTTTACGCTCTCCATTTTCTCGCGGGAGATGTGCTGGTAACCCAAATTAATCTGTACAGAGGGAACCGGACGTATATCTACGCGAAAGTTTGCTTCAAAAGCAGGTTTATAAGCAAGTGCTTTTTCTTTTTCAAGCTCGTCTTTTTCAGAAGCATCCCAATTACGATAAACACCGGAAGCTGTGAAGCCAAAGATGTTTTTGTAGGTATAGCTTACTTCAGCACCGGCATATACATTGCTCATGTTTTGTTGAACGATTCCGAGCATCTGGTAAGAATCAACTTCAGAGTATCCATAGCTGACGGGCGAAAAATAAAGTTCATCTTTCAGGTCTTGGTAGCCTCCATAAAGATTGAGCCATAATCCGTCCACAGGGCTGGCCTTAAATCCTAAAGCTGCATTGAGTTGCTCGTAAGTAGCGTCCAGTTGTGGAGTGACTTGTCCATACGGACAGAAATTACCGATGCGACGGAAATCATTTTGTAGCTTTCCTCCTTTTGCTTGTGCATATAAAATGTAGCTACCGGAGAAATTGTATTGAGCTGTTACATCCGGAGAAACACGGATTTCCTTTCCAAAGTTCAACGCCATATCCACATTTGCCCCGATACGAATTTTCCATTCTTCATTTTCATAACGATAGTGAGGATTCAGGCCAATGGAAGTGTAATCTTCGAGGCCGTTGTTCTTGTAAAAAACATTGTCCATTGCGAAACCGATTCCTATGGATTGCCCTTCTGATATCGCCCCTGATACTTCAGCTTTGGTGCGTACGATACCTTCTTTGGAATCTTGTGCTCCGAAGTCGTATTGACGCTCATAGAATAGAAGATTGGTTTCTGCCTTGAACTGTAAAAGGAAATCGTCGTCTGTAGATTTGATTCCGAAGTGTACATCGCCGGATGTAAACTTTTGCTTCACACCTGTCGGAGCCTCCAGAAAGTTGAAGTTACTTAAATCGAAATGCCCGGCTATATTCAAATCTATTTTTTTGGCGGAATGTACATAATCCATGCCGGCATGTGTGCGATAGTAATAAGACTTCCAGTCCTCTTTACTTTCCGGTAGGTTCAGTTTACCATCCATGCCGTTCATGTGAAAGGTTAGGTTGAGGCGATCCCTATTGGGTAAAGTGAACAAGTAGTTGGCGCGTGCGTCCAGATTGCCGTAGTTACCATATCCTAAGCGGGCATAACCCGGTAAACCTTTCTGTTGTATCTCTTTTCCTGTATAAGCTTGCATGGTTGCAGCTGGTATTTCACCTGCTGGCATTAGCGTAGCATCATATTCCACTTCCTTCTTGCTGACAGTGGGCGGTTCCACTTTGGGCAATACGTTGACTTTGGAAGCATCCATAATGTCCGGGTTATATTCTTGCTCTACAACAACTGTACGGTTCATTGTAGAATCTTTGGCTTGGTGCTGAGCTTGGGCTCTTAAAGGAAAAGCGATGAATGCCGCTCCTGCGAGGATATATTGTATCTTTTTCATATGGTGCTATTGTTTATTTCAACTTTTCTAGTCTCTCATGAATCATACCTGAAATATCATCGTCTGCTTGATAATTTTGTTGCAGACTTAACAGATACTGGCGTGCATCGAGTTTTTTATCCATGGCTACATATACATCGGACAAAAGTATAAAACTGCGTGCCAGCCAATAGGCATGTGGAGTACTTTGGTCAATGAAGTTGAGGATTTCTTTTTCAGCGGCAGCATATTCGCGTGCCTTGTAAAGTTGCTGTGCTACTAAATATTTTGCTTCCGCTCCATAGAGGGTGCGGGTGTCTTTGGCAAGTAGTTTGAGATCGTCCATAGCCTTCTTATCCGCTTTTTGGTTTAGATATGCTTTGGCACGGAAGTAAAGAGCCTCATTACGGATTTCCGGAGATAGCTTAGCCTCTTCGAGAAGAGTTGTGGCGGCATGGATGGCTTCTGTGTCATCATGCGTGAGTGCGGCGCAGCGCAACGCGCCAATGGAGCCGAGTTGACGACGTTCGGCAGTAGTAGCTTTGGCCTGCAACTTTTTATAATCGGCAAGTGCCAGGTCGTATTGACGGCGATTGAAGAGGATTTCTCCATGCATCAATAGGGCTTCTTCCGAGTAGGGGTTGTCAGGATATTCCAACAGTCTTCCGGCATGCGCCAGCACAGCTTCGTCATCCTTTTGCTCTTTGCCAATGACGCAGAGATAGTAATGTGCATTCAGACTGAAAGAACCGTTCGGGAAACTTTGCAGATAGCGAGTGAAACTGTCTTTGGCAGGCATGGTTTCGCCTTTCATATAAATCTTCTCGGCCGCCATGTAGGTCAGAGAGTCTTGTTCGCTGGATTCAAAACGAATCTCACCCGGCATTTGTGCAGCAAGAGCAGCAAATTCATCCACGCGGTTGGCATCCACATAAATGGATTTTAAGTCGCGCATGGCAAGACGTGCCTCGTCACTGCCCGGATATTGAGTGACAACATATTTATAAGCCTCGATGGCACGATCGTAGTCGTCGTTTTGATAATAGAGTAAGCCAATTTCGGCAGCAGCTTTGCGACTGATGGGGCTTTCCGGATATTTGCTCAATAGTTCGCGAAAAGTAGCAATGGCTTGGCGGCTGTTATTGCTTTGTACATAAGAGCGTCCTTTTTCGTAAAGAGCGTTGATGGCATAGGGAGAATTGGAATATTTGCTTGCCAGACGATCCAATAAAGAAATTTTTCCGTTGTAATCTTTCTGTAATCCGGCCACCAAGGCCAACTGATAGAATGAGTAATCACCGGCCGGTGTTCCTAAGCTTTCTGCTTTGGTGTAGTATTGTTTAGCTTCATCAAAACGACGCACATGCAGGTTGCAGTCACCAATGCGATTGTAGGCATCTGCCAAAGCCGTTGGATTCTCTCCCTTTTCCAATTGAGCAAAATTCCGGAAGCGACTTTCTGCTGTAGCGTAGTCTTTTTGATGGAAGGCGATATAGGCAAGGTTGTAATAAGCCAGCGCAAACATTTCCGTATTTCTTTGTTGCGTGAGAGTTAGATACTCGTTAAAGTTACGAGCAGCTTCCTGCATCCGATTCAGACGATAGTAAGATTCACCGAGCCAATAAAGAGCATCTGCTTTGGTCTGCAGATTGTTTTGTCCCAAAACTACACTTTGGTTGAAGTAGTTGATGGCTTGTTCAAACTGAGTGTTGGCAAAGAACTGCGTTCCGAGTTGAAACAAAATTTTCTGTTTGGCTTCCAAGATGGCTTTACTTGGACGTGCAATGCGTTCGATGGATTTCAGAGCGGCATCATAGCTGCGCGTATTCATATAGACTTCTACCAGATAATTACTGATTTTATCTGCGTAGGGAGAGTCTGGGAAATCATTTAAGAACTTTTCAAAGACAGTTACTGATTCACCAAAAGCAGAATAAGATGTTTCGTGAATGCACAATGCATAGTTGTAGGCAGCTTGTTCCTTTATCTTCAGATCAGCATTGCTGGCAGCTGCTTGTTCAAAGGCCATGCGCGCTTTGGTTTTATCAGCTTGTTGAAGATAAGCCAATCCCATGTGAAGATAGGCATTTTGTGAAAGGGCATCATTTTCTGTGGTCACCTCTCCAAGGATGGTGGGAACTTGGGTATAGACGCCACATTGATAGTTAGATATTCCCAACATATACAATGCATCCCTTCTATGAGTGGTTTCAGCATTACTTTCCAAGTATTTATCGAAAGATCTCATGGCTTCGTTGTATTTCCCGAAGTTGTATTCGGCAGTACCAAGCACACGATACATTTCTGCTGTGTAGGTCTGGTTAGGGTGAGCAGACAGATAATTCTGAGCAACTATTTCCGCTTTGTCATAGTTCTTTTTGATCAAATAGATTTCTGCAATATAATAAGGTACCCATGTTTCATATTTGGGATGGTCCTGCAAAGGCAAGAAGCCACTGAGAGCTTCGTCATATCTTCCTTGAGTATAGCGGATGTAAGAAAGGTAATAGTTGCAATCCGCTGCATATTGTTTGCTGGTGCTACGAAGCATCTCAAACCAGATAGCAGCTTCTTTTACATTGCCGGTTTTTAGGTAACAGGTAGCTAAACGGTAAGTCATGTCATCCCGTTCTTCCGGGCTTAGAAGATCAAGGCGTGCAGAGTTGAACATAGCAAGCGCATCATCAAATTTCCCTTCAAAAAAATAAGTGGAAGCTATCAATGCATAGATGCGGTTGGCATGGGGAGTATCTGGATATTCATCCAGAAAAGTCCTAAGCAACTCTACGCTTTTGGGATTTCTGAGTTCATAGGCGGCGCAGACTAACATGTATTCAGCTTCTTGTTGTTCCCCTGTAGCAGGCAACGGTTTTCCGTCAGCAGTTAGTTGTTGTATATAGGCTTGTAATGGAGAGATAGCTGCTGAATATGCTTTTTGTTGGAACAGAGTTTGCCCTTCTTGATAGAGTCGTTGAGGAGAAGTGTTTTTCTCACTTGTCTGTGCAGTTGCGAGCAAAGGTGCGCAACAAAGTGCGGTGCAAAGTATTCGGGAAATTTTATGTTTCATCTTCTATTGTATAATAGGTGTTTTGCAAACATACGGGTTTTCACTCGAATTTGTTACATTTGTTTGACTTTTTTAGGATATACAATAGTAGAGACAAGGATTCATTCGTTTGATCTTCTGAGCCTGTTTCTCAGAAAAATACCTAATCCTTTTCGGATAGACTCTAATCCGAAATCCTCTGTGTTTATCTTTTCCACGGAAATGAAGAAGACTTCGGCTGCATCGTCCATTGCCTTGAAATGTTGAGTGTCGGATACTGTACAGTGGAAAAACAGATCAAGTGTATGTACGGGAAATCCAGAATAAACATAAATATTGGGTAACGAAAACAGGTACTCTGCTCGAGTCACTTTTATACCGGTTTCCTCCTTGACTTCACGGGCGACACCTTCTTCTCCGGTTTCGGCCTCATCGATAAAACCACCAGGAAGGTCGAGAGTTCCTTTGGCAGGATCTTTGGCGCGGCGGCATACTAAAAGCTCATTTCGTTCGTTCAATATCAAAGCCACAGTGGCGGCTGATGAGTTGAAATAATAGACAAAGTTACAGTCGGCACATTTTTTGGACTTGTCGTTGTTTATTTTGAAATGTGCAGAACCACACTTCGGACAATATCTGAATTGAGAAAGAGGATGTTCCATCATTACCTAGATTTAGTCATTGATGTAGGCAAAGATAATGCAATTTGAGTGCATTGCAATAATATTTGGTGGGTATGATGGAAACCTTTATATTTGACTCTCTTTTTTAGTCATTCAAAAGTTGAATAAAACGGAAAGTGTCTGGCGGAGCAAGTTTCCTCAGGAAGAGAATGTCGGAAGAAAAAACAGTTTTTATTGATAATTTTGAAAAATAACACGAAGAGTAATGAGAAACTTTGCAGCCATCGATTTTGAAACAGCCAATGAACAACGTTCGAGCATTTGCAGCGTTGGGGTTGTTATTGTACGGAATGATGAGATTGTTGATAATTACTATAGCCTGATCCGTCCGGAACCGGAATATTATACTTACTGGAATACCCGTGTTCACGGCCTGACTTTGACAGATACGGCGGATGCTCCTATTTTTCCTACGGTATGGCAGGAAATAACGCCTCGTATAGAAGGACTCCCATTGGTTGCGCATAATAAAAATTTCGATGAAAGCTGTTTGAAGGCTGCTTTCCGGACGTATTGCTTGGATTATCCTGATTATGATTTTTACTGTACATTGCAGGCATCGCGTCGTGTTATCAAAGGACTATCCAATTATCAACTGCATACAGTAGCTGCTTCTTGTGGCTATCAGTTGGAGCGACATCATCATGCACTTGCGGATGCTGAAGCTTGTGCATGGATAGCAAAAAACATATTGAATGTTTGAGGTGATTCCTTTGTAATTAGCTATTTATATCTATCTTTGTCTATACCAAATCAATAAATAAACAAGAAGTATATGAGTGTAAAAACAATGTCAATCTGTCTGGTATGTGCCGGATTTTTCTTAGCAAGTTGTAGTAATACTAGTGGGAAAAAAGCAGAATCTAATACTGAAGAGGCAACATTAGTGGGTGATGATAAGGATGAGCATGGCTGTATTGCTTCTGCCGGATACACTTGGAGTGAAGTACGAAAAGATTGTATCCGTTTGTGGGAAGAAGGTGTTCGCATGAGTGCAGTAGATGATGCAGGGAAAAGCTTATTCTTGGTTTTCAGTCCTGATTCTACACAAGTCGAATTGTTTTTCTCGGAAGAGGATATGCCGAATGAAATTCTGGATCGTCGTAACCTGCCGTCGGGGAAATATGCTTGGAATGTGGAAGACGATGATACGAAGAATGTGCGTTTTGAAAACAATCAATGGACGATAAGCCAACGAGGCACACAAATTTATCTGCAAACAGAGGAGGAGGCAGACGAATAATAAGGATGGAAGATTTAAAGGAGCTGACAGAATCAGTCTGTCGCATAGCCTGTGAAGCAGGACGTTTTTTGAAAGAAGAACGGAAAAATTTTCGTCGTGAGGCGGTGCAAGAGAAACAGGCACATGATTATGTTTCTTATGTTGATAAGGAGTCGGAAAAGCAGATAGTGGCTGCACTTAGAGCATTATTGCCTGAGGCTGGGTTCATTGCGGAAGAAGGATCTGCCGATTATAATGACGAACCTTATTGTTGGGTAGTAGATCCTTTGGATGGAACCACCAATTATGTACATGATAATTCACCTTATTGTGTCAGCATCGCTTTGCGTAGTAAGGAATCTCTCTTGTTGGGAGTGGTTTATGAACCGTCTCGAGATGAGTGTTTCTATGCGTGGCAGTGTGGAGGTGCTTATGTGAATGGAGAACGATTACAAGTATCGACTATACAGCGCATTGAAG
This sequence comes from uncultured Bacteroides sp., assembly GCA_945607605.1. Lineage (GTDB taxonomy): Bacteria > Bacteroidota > Bacteroidia > Bacteroidales > Bacteroidaceae > Bacteroides. Next base: position 1,018 of record CALYZE010000071.1, on the reverse strand, counting down.
AGGCTTTTGTAGTCATTGAACTACCTTATAATTCCGTAGAATATGCTCGCGTCGGAGAGCATCTGATACACGAACTCTATGGTCGGGTGGCAGGTATTCGTATGAATGGTTCGGCAGCACTTGCTATGTGTTATGTGGCTGCCGGGCGTTTTGATGCTTGGCTGGAGGCCTTCATTGGGAAGTGGGATTTCTCTGCTGCGGCACTTATTGTGCAAGAGGCAGGTGGTAGAGTTACGGACTTTTATGGAAATGATGATTTTTTGGAAGGACACCACATTATTGCAACCAATGGCCTCTTGCATCCTCTGTTCCTGAAACTGGTGGAAGAGGCTGCGATTTAAATTTGTATGAAAAGTTTCCTTAAAACCTGGTTCTTGTCATTTATTCATCTTTTCTTCCCACGACAATGTGCCGTGTGTGGCAATGCTTTGCAGGAAGGTGAAGAGGGTATCTGTATGAAATGTAACATGGATATGCCCCGGACAAACTATCATCTTCATCAAGAGAATCCAATAGAACGTTTATTTTGGGGCAAGATACCCTTGGAACGTGCCACCTCTTATTTCTTTTATCATAAAGGCAGTGACTTTTGCAACATTCTTCATCAATTGAAATATGGTGGCAGAAAAGATATTGGAGATGTAATGGGACGTTTTATGGCTGCAGAGCTGATCTCTACAGGATTCTTTAGAGGTATTGATAAAATCGTGCCGGTTCCTCTGCATCCTCGTAAACAGAAGTTGCGTGGCTATAACCAAAGTGAATGCCTTGCTCATGGCATATCTGTAGTGACTGGCATTCCTGTTGACTTTTCATCTGTCGTTCGTAAAAAACATACGGATACACAGACACGTAAATCAGTTTATGAGCGTTGGGAAAATGTGGATGGTATTTTTACTCTTTGTGAGGCAGAAACATTCAAAGGAAAGCATATTCTTATTGTGGATGATGTATTGACCACAGGGTCGACTACAACGGCTTGTGCTGACGCCTTTAGAGGAGTGGAGGGACTTCGTAT